>JBGPCS010000127.1:0-7329 GCA_041481875.1 Sulfurifustaceae bacterium | reverse complement strand
GTCTTCCACATGAATGTATTCGCGCAGTTCCCCGCCGGTGCCCATGTAGCGGATGCGGCCTTCGGTCAGCGCGGTGTGGATCATGCGGTGGATGCCGTTGCTGATGCCGGCGCGCCGGCCATAAAGCGAGCCGTAGCGCAGAATGGTGTAATTGAGACCGTACTGTTCGCGGTACACCTCGACAAATCGCTCCGAGGCTTGTTTGCTGGCGCGGTAAAACGAGCCGGCCTCGGAATAGACGTACACCGTGCTGGCATAAATAAACCGTTCCGCTCCGTTGCGGCGCGCCGCCTCCATCGCATGAGTGTTGCCAAGAACGTTGATCGCAACCGTGTCCAGAGGTCGCGCGATCGCCTCGTCGATGTCGGCGATGCCGGAAAAATTGTAGACGTATCGGCAACCGCAGCTCGCCTTCTCGACGGCATCGAGGTCCAAGACACTGCCCACGATCATTTCCTGCCTTTTCTGCAAATACGGCGAGGGCCGGATGTCGAAAATCTTTACCCGATAATTCGCGTCGCTCAGCGCATCTGCCACGTGGCTTCCGAGAAAACCGCTTCCGCCAAAAACAATCACCGTGTCTTGCGCCATGAGTGTTATCTATATCGGTTTCAACATTGCCGATTCGAGTATGCCCGCGGCCACCAATCCCTGAACGAGGTTTGTCGCCGCCTCCAGCTCCATGGACGCGCGACACTCCCGCGCATACGAACCCATGTGCGCGGTAAGCACCACTTGCGGCAGATCGGTCAACGGACCTTTATAGGGCTCTTGTTCGAAACAATCGAGCGCCGCTCCGGCGAGCTTGTCGGCGCGCAGCGCGCGCTCCAATGCCGCCTCGTCGACCAAACCACCGCGGGATGTGTTGACCAAAAAGGCGTCCGACTTCATGAGCGCCAGCGCCCTTTCGTCGATGAGATGACGCGTCGTCGTACTGTATGGCAGGTGCAGCGACACGATATTCGAGTCTTTCAAAAGCGTTTCCAGCCGGCAAAAACCAACGCCATCGTCCGTCGCGGCCTCGCGGATATCGCACACCAACAAGTGAGCGCCGAAACCGCACAGTAGCGCGGCGACTTTCTTACCGATGCGACCGTACCCGACGATGCCGACAGTCTGCCCCTCGATCTGCCGCCCCATCAACGGCTGCCACTGGCCGGCGCGGATGATACGATCGGATCGGCTGACGTTGCGCAGCAAGTCCAGCATAAGTGCCACCGTAAGTTCCGCAACCGCGGACGAAGGCGCGTCGGGCGTGTTGTAGAGCAGGTTATGCCGCGCCCGCGCTGCCGCACTATCCACGTTGTCCATGCCCATGCCGCAGCGCGATATCACTCGCAACGCCGCAGCCGACTCGAGCACGCCTCGCGTGAGCGGTTCGACACCGGCAATCATCCCGACCACGTCGTTGCCGAGTAGTTGCGCGACTTCGGCTTCGCTCAATCGTCTGCCGGTCGGATTGAACACTACTTCGTGACCGGCCTTCTGCAAGTTCTGCAGCGCCGAATTGTGCGCCGCATCGAAGGACGAGGTGGAAACGAGAATCTTCGCCAAAATATTATTCTCTGACGATGTCCAACAATTCCGGCGGAAGATCGAGATCGATCACGGGACGCTCCACCAATCCGGCGGCCTTCTGGACGGCGATGACCGCGAAGCCGATTCGGCTGAACGGAGTCACGGCGGTCGGACTGGGCGATCCCCAATATCCGAACCCGCGGATCAATGCCGGCCCGAGCGCCGTCAACTGCGCCAGGAGCCGGCGCGCGTTCAACACCACATAGGGTGCCACTTCGCCGTCTTTTTTGCCGTCGAAATTGATATGCTGATACGACTGCCGAAGGTCCATCACCGACTCGCCGGGCGTCAAACGGAAACTCGAGACGAAGTACCCGCCCGCTTTGACGTAGCGATATGCTTTCGTCAGCATCTCGGCGAATTGGATGTTCCAGTCAATGCAGCTCAGCGACACGACGACGTGAAAACTTTCTTCCGCGAGTTCGTGCGGCGTCAGTGCCAAGACGTCGGCGCATAGGAATCGCCCCCGCGGGCTCATCGCCTTGGCGGTATCGGCGGCCTGCCGGTTGATTTCGACACCGGTGTAATCGACGACGCCGAATCGTTCTGCGAGCGCCAGGCCGAGCCCTCCGCAGCCGCATCCGATATCCAGCACTTTCGTCGCGGCCTCAAGACCGAGTCCGTCGAAGACGACGCGCTCGGACTCATAGAATTGATCCCAGCGCGTACGATGTTCTCGGTAGAACGCTTCGATGGCGGGCGTTTTGTATTCGATATTCTTCGGTGTCGGCGTCATGCCACGTCGCGACTATCAGGCAACGGTGCGGTAGAGCCGGGCCAGCGCTTCGTTCGGCTGGCCCAGACGCGCCGACTCGAGACGTTGCGCGACGTCGATCCAGCTACCGCGTTCGGCGCTGACGTACACCGCATGCAAAAAACACACGGTCTCCATCGCGTCCTCGAATTCGACCGCCGGCCGGCCGCCGCGCACCAACGTGTCGTACACTCCGTGATAGATATCGTTGTGGCCGAAACCGTAGGCGTCGGCGAACGAATCGCTGTAGGCCGGCTCATCCTCGGGCTTCGGTGAGAAAGTGACCAGCTTATCCGTCGCCCACCCTCCCAGCATGGCCGTGCCCTTCGTGCCGACCACGGATAGCGACGACTCGTAGTCGCGCGGTCGCGCCGCCGTGGTAATTTCCAAGACGCCGAGCGCGCCGCTGTCGAACTCGAGCATGGCCGTTACCGTATCCTCGACTTCGATATCGGCATTGAAAGTTTTCATGCGGGCGCTCACGCGTTTAACGTTTCCCACGAGATAACGCAGCATGTCGAGATGATGAATGCCCTGGTTGGTACAGCATCCGCCGTCCAGCGCAAACGTGCCGCGCCACGGGTCGCGATCGTAGTATTGCTGCGGCCGGCACCAGCGCTGGCGAACCGTACCGAGCACGACGTCGCCGAGCTCGCTGTCTTGCACCGCACGGCGGATTCTTTGCACGCAGCGGTTAAAGCGGTATTGGTGTACCGGAAACACGTGCGCCTTCGCCTGTTGCGCCGCGCGCCGCAGCCCGTCTCCGTGGGAAATGCGCATGACCACCGGTTTCTCGATGACCACGCTCTTGCGGTACTTCTCGATCGCATCGAGCGCGTGCTCGTAATGCATGCCGCTGGGAGTAACGATCGCGGTCACGTCGATCTCCGGGTGCCGCCGGAACATCTCGTGGTAGTTGGTAAAACGCGGAACGTTTTCCGCACCCGGCAACGCTTCCATGCGCTCCGGCTTGATATCGCAAATCGCCGCGAGACGCAGATGCGGGTGATGGGAGATCGCGCGCACGTGATGACCTGCGACCCTGCCGCAGCCAACGATAGCTACGTTTATCGTCGTGCTACCCATGTTTCTGTTCGACCGCACTGTTCCGGCGCGCCGCGTAGCGCAGGACAATGTCCTTGCAGTCGGCCCAAAACGTTTTCATCAAACCGACGGTGCCAACGCTGATGCGCACGCAGTTCTCCAGCGGAAACGAAGCGAACGGGCCTTTGAGTAGATAGGTGCGCCGGCGCGCCTCGGCGATCAGGTCGCGCGCGGCTTCGGCCGACGTACAACGCAGCAGCACAAAATTGGTATGCGAGGCAAACGTGCCGAGTCCGGCGTTGGCCAATTCGGCGTAAAGAAACTCCCGACCCGCGACAAAGTCCGCGATTCGGGTCTTTATCCAATCCATGTGTTCCAACGCGTACTCGCCGCATTTCAGCGCAACGCTGTTCGAATCGGTGACCGGTCGCAGCAGCGACAATTCACGTATGCGCTCCGCCTGGCCCACGCAATAGCCGAGGCGCAAGCCCGCGAGGCCAAACGCTTTGGAAAACGTTCGCGCGATAATGAGATTCGGATAACGCGCGACCCAAGCGACCACCGTCTTAGGCGTGAACAAATGGTATGCCTCGTCTACCACGACAACGGTCCCGGATGTCGCCGCCGCGGATATCACCGCTTCAAGATCGGCGTCATCGATGAGAGTTCCGGTAGGCTGGTTCGGGTTAGCGAGGACGGCAAGCTTGATCGACTTATCCCGAACCGCGCGGCGCGCGGCATCGGCATCGAAGCCCAGATTGCGGTCGTAAGAGATAAAAAGCGCTTGCCCCTGGTAGATGTTGTTGTAGACCTCATACATGCGCCAGCTCGGGTCTTGCAGCAGAACGACGTCGCCGGGATCGACATATGTCTCGAAGATAGTCTTCATCGCCGCATCCGATCCGGACGTAACCAGGATCCACTCCGCCGGTACCTCCAACCAGCGCGAAAGTTTCTTGACGAAATTGGTCGAGTCGGCATACGCGGCAAGGTCGTAGGACGTAAGGCTGCGACGCAACGCCTCGACATGCGCCTCGTCCCAACCCACCGGGTCCTCGTTGCGGTCCAGCCGAACCAGATCTTTGCGATCCTGATACGGCTCGGACACCCGCTTGACCCGCGCCAACCGGGCGCTCGGCTTGATCGCGGTCACTGATCTACCCCCACTTGGCACCAGATGCGATCTCCGTATCCCTCACGAACCAGGAACGACCGGTACGACTGGTTCACTTCATCCCAGAACCGCTCCCAGTTCGGCAGTTTGCCCTCGTCGGCGAGAGCGATGTCGGGAATGAGGCGGCGTGACGCCAGCGTTTCCGAGGGGCTCTGGCGGTAACCCCAGTTCAGATGATTGGTAATCGGATATTCTTGGACGGTCTCGATCGTGCCGCTCAGTCCGACCTTGGCGAATAAATCGCCGACGGTCTTGGGCGAGTAATAGAACAAATGCTCGATACAAAAATAAAACCGATCGAACGCCGGGATCCGATAAAACCGCATCAGCGGGTCCATCACGTTGGGCACCACGACTATCAGTTTCCCGTCCGGTTTTAGGAATTGTTTGAGGTAGCTCAGAAATTGCTCGGGCTGCGCGATGTGCTCGAGCACGAAGATGAGCAGTACGTAATCGAACGTCGCCGGTGGAAAACGCTCATGCAGCGGTGCGTCCGAGACATCCAGACCGAGCGTATCGCGGCAGTACGCGATCTCCTTGCGGCTGAGCTCGTGACCGTACACGCGAGCCGCGGAATCGCGAATACCGGTTAGGACATGTCCGGTAGAGCAGCCGACGTCGAGCACGATTTCGTTTCCCGTCAGGAGCCGGCGCACGCGATCGATCCAGGGTTTAGAGGCAACCGACATCTTTTCGTGATGACGCGCCGGGTCCAGCATTTCCGGATCTACGTGCGTCAGATAAGTCTGATGATAGTCGTGCTCGTAGAAGTCGGGCGGAAAGTCAAACGACCCTTGATCGACGAACACCAGCGTGCACGCGTCGCAGCGCCGTACGGATGCGCGACGGTCGAACCGGACGCGATCGGTGACGGTCGCCGTGTCTGCGCTGCCGCAGAGCGGACATGGGTTGACCACGGTTGGGTTAGTGCTCATTCGTGTAGAACTTCACTGTCTTAGAAATTCCCGCGGCCAACTCGACCGCCGGTGACCAACCGCAATCGTTCCTTAGCTTGTCGATGCAAGCGACCATGCCGTGCTGATCTCCCGGCGTACCGGGCGCATACTCGATCGGATAGGCGCTGTTGCCGAAACAATCGGTGAGGCAGCGCAGCAGCCCCTCCACGGTCGTCTTCGTCCCGGTGCCGAGGTTATAAAGTTTTCCGAAAGCATTCACGTTTTGCCACGCCAGTAGCCAAGCTTGCACCACGTCGTCAATGTAAGTGAGATCGCGAAACCGATCGTTGGGGCCCTTAACGATTATCGGCTTGCCTTCCAGAATGAAAGACAAATAAATGCTCACCATGCCTTGCATCTTGTTAGCCAAGTTCTGGTTCGGTCCATATACGCTGAACATCCGAAAAATCGTGGTGTCGACCCCTAAGGTCGAGTGAAGCCGCACATAAGCTTCGGCGGCGAGTTTCCCGGCGGCGTAAAAAGTCTTCGGGTTAGTCGGATGCCGCTCATCGACGGGCAGGTACTGCGCGTCGCCGTACACCGCCATCGAGCTGCCGTAGAGAAACCGCTTCACTCCGCGACGCCGGCACAAATCGAGCAACAGGAACGTCGCGGTCGCGTGGCTGTTATAGTCGTACCATGGATCGGCGAATGACGCCTCCCCGGACGATTGCGCGGCCAAATGAAAAACCGCGTCGAACGGCATCGATTCCAGTCTTGAGTAGTGCGCCCGGTCGGCTAGGTTCATTTCGACGAACTCCGCCTGCGGTGGAATGTTCGCGCGATCACCCGTGGAAAGATTATCGGCAACTATCACGCGGTGACCGCGAACCACCAATGCATGCGCGATAGCCGAACCGATGAATCCGGCGCCGCCCGTTACCAAAATGTCATGCTTCAGCGTGCGTTCCCCTCAAGCCGATCGCTCGCGTCGCAAGGCGTCCTAGCTCGCCGGCACCGCGTTCGAGCTTCGCCCAACGATACGCGGAACTAATCCGCGCCTTGATCCGAGCCGGATGCAACCGGCTCAAGCCACCGGTTCGCGCCGCCAGGTCCAAGATGTCGAACGCTTGTCCGGGGACATCGGCCGCGACGCAAAGAGCGACTCCCTTGGCGACAGCTTGCTCCATGGCTGAACCGTCGTGTCGTGCACGCTCAAGCATCGCGCTCCATCGTTCAGCGCTGGGCACGTAGAGCGCTTTTCCCCAAAGCGGTTCGCCGCGGTGGAAACAGTGCCGTACGTTCACCGGCCGCGCGAAATCGATATCGATTCCGGCCAGATGGTAGCCGTGGCTGCGCAACAGTACATCGATGTCGCTCAACCAGCCTTGACCTTCCCAAACCGGCGCCACCTCAAATTCTATTTTCATCAGCTTGATGCCGCCGGCCTCCAGCAGACGCGCGCCGCCCTGGAGAACTTGGTAGTCGTGCCCCTCGACGTTGACGTCAAGCGCGTCGATCGCTTCGTATCTGTCTTGGAAGTAGCGATCGAGTGTCGTGCACTCCACTTCCATCGTGCGGCTCGGATATAGCGACTGCAAGCCGAACCGCGCAGCGAGCGCCGGCAACGGCCGGTGAAACGACGACGCTCGCTCGTCGCGCGCTACAAAAAACTGCGCCTTGCCGTCTTGGTTCGATAGGCACAGCGGCAATTTTTCGCCGCGCGCCTCGGTTGCTTCGAAATCGAATTTATGAAGGTGTGCGACGGGCAATACACTCCATGGGCGCTTAAGCGGGCCGCCGGATCCAACATCGATGAACCCGATGACAGCGTCGACTTCGCCTAGAAGACCGCGGCAGAGCTGCTGCTTACGCCGTGCGGT
>JBGPCS010000126.1:0-7377 GCA_041481875.1 Sulfurifustaceae bacterium | reverse complement strand
TTAACGCAGATGAGAGAACAGCAGAGAATGACGACGCTTGTCGGCGCTCGGCCGCAATCCGTCTCGCTGCACGCGGGTAGGATTCGACCGGAAACTCGGTTCATTTTCCTATCCGCATTCATCCTGCGTTCATCTGCGGTTTCAAAATTGCTACTCGCGCGAGACGCGCAGCACTTCGTCGAGACTCGTTTCGCCGGCAAGCACCCAGCGCAAACCGTCTTCGCGAATGGAGCGCATCCCGCGGGCACGCGCGTGCTCGCGCAAACGCTCTTCGGAATCTTCGTCGTGAATCTGTGTGCGCAGCTCATCGTCGATGGTGAGCAGCTCGAACACGCCGGTGCGGCCCTGATAACCGCTGCTCGCGCACGCCGCGCAGCCGGCCGGAAGGTTGATCTGGCGCGTATCGGTCGGCGTCAACTGCAACAAGCGCCGCTCGGCGGCGCCCGGCGCGTGCGGTTTCCGGCACTGTGGGCACAGACGCCGCACCAGCCGCTGTGCCAACACGCCGATCAAACTCGAGGCGACCAGAAACGGTTCGATGCCCATATCGACGAGACGCGTGACGGCGCCGACTGAATCGTTCGTGTGTAAAGTGGCGAGCACCAGATGTCCGGTGAGCGACGCTTGCACCGCGATCTGCGCCGTTTCCAGATCGCGGATTTCGCCGATCATGATGATGTCCGGGTCTTGACGCAGGATGGCGCGCAACGCGCGCGCAAATGTCAGATCGGTTTTCGTGTTCACCTGCGTCTGGCCAATACCATCCAAGTCGTACTCGATCGGGTCTTCGACCGTCATGATGTTGTGGCTCTTGGTGTCGAGCTGCGATAGCCCGGCGTAGAGCGTGGTGGTCTTGCCGGACCCGGTCGGACCGGTGACGAGCAGGATGCCGTGCGGCTGGTTGATCAATTTATCCAGCGTGTCGAGCATGTCAGGTGCCATGCCGATTGCGGTGAGCGTGAGGCGGCCGGCTTGTTTGTCGAGCAGGCGCATAACCACGCGCTCGCCGTGCGCGATGGGCAGCGTCGAGACGCGTACATCCACCGGTCGCCCGGCGAGACGCAGCGTGATACGTCCGTCCTGCGGCATGCGCTTCTCGGCGATGTCGAGCCGCGCCATGATCTTCACGCGCGAGACGATGAGTCCGTGCGCTGCTTGGGGCGGCTCGATGATGTCGCGCAACACGCCGTCGATACGATAGCGAACCACCGAGCGCGTCTCGAACGGCTCGACGTGAATGTCGGAGGCGCCTTCGCGCACCGCCTGCGAGAGCAGCGCGTTGATGAGGCGCACGATCGGCGCATCGTCCTCGCTCTCCAGCAGATCTTCGACGCGCGGTAGACCTTGCGTGAGGTCGTTTAGATCCGGATCGGTATCGAGACCGTCGACGATCTCCATCGCATGATGCTTGCCGCGTTCGTAGGCGCGGTTGAGCGCGGCGTCGAAGTCCTCGCTGCTCAGCTCGCGCAATTGTACGGGTTGCGCGAGCGCGCGCTGCAGCTCCGCCAGCACGGCGCTTGCGACACCCGGCCGCGCCCAAATTTCGACCCCAGCCTCGCTCTGGCGCGCGGCGATCACGCCGTGACGTTTGGCGAAGTGATACGGCAGGCGGTCGATCCATTGCGGATCGAACGCTTCCGTATCGCTTTGCGGTAGCATCACTTTCACGTTACTACCTCGGATCGCGCTGCTCTGCGGATGGTGTGGTACTGCCGGGTCTCTCTTTTTCTTTTTCTTTTTCGGGTTCCGGTGCCTTGGGCGGCGGCGCCGGCCGCAGGCGGTCGAGTTGCGGAACGCCTTCACTCTCGACGCCTTGAGCGCGGATGTAGTCGTAGCGGTCTGTGGCGACGCGATAGTTGCCTTCGACGGTGCGAATGATCGTCGGCTTCAAGAATATCATGAGGTTGGTTTTCTGCTTCGACTCGCTGGTCGAACGAAACAGCGCGCCGAGCAACGGGATGCGCCCGAGAAACGGAACTTGGCTGCGCGTTTCCGATATGCGGTCCTCGATAAGGCCTCCGAGCACCACGGTGCTGCCGTCGTCGACTAGTACCTTGGTTTCGACCGAACGTTTATTGGTAATGATGTCGGCCGCGGTCACGCCCGCCGGTGGCGCGGTGACGGTCGATATTTCCTGGAAGATGTCGAGTTTGACGCCGCCGCCTTCGGAAATCTGGGGTTTAATCTTCAATTGAATGCCGATGTCCTTGCGGTCGATCGTTTGGAACGGGTTCGCGCCGGTCGTCGCGGTCGCGGCGGCACCGGCGGTCAAGAAGCTGCCGGTCACGAACGGAACGTTTTGACCCACGATAATTTTGGCTTCAGCGTTGTCTAGCGTGAGCAGATTCGGCGTCGATAAAATGTTCGCGAGATTTTTCGATTCGAGTGCACGCGCGAGCGCGCCGATACTCCGTACGGTGGTGCCGTCCGGAAGCTGTATTTGCCGTCCCAGAAACGCGACCTGGAATCCTTTCAGCAAACCCAGCGATTTCGGATCGGCAATGGCCCCCGCGATGCTGCCCTGGTTCTGAGGATTCGGCAGGTTGGTGAAACCGGCGACCCCGCCTTGTCCGGCGCCGCTGGCGGCCGCCCACTGGAATCCGAGATCGAACGCGTTGTCCGTGGTTATCTCGGCGATCAGCGCTTCGACGAACACCTGCGCGCGGCGCACGTCGAGCTTCTCGATGACGGCGCGCAAGTTGTTGTAGACCGCGTCGGAGGCGTTGATGATGAGCGAGTTGGTTGCCTCGTCCGCCTGCACCAACGACGCTTCGGCCCCGGAGCGCGCGGCACCGACCGGCCTCCCGACGACTCCCGGCACGCCGCCCGCGGCCGGTGCCGCTTGTTGCTGCGAGCGCGCTTCGCCGGCGAGCAAGCCGCGCAGCACATCGGCGAGTTTGACCGCCTCCGCGTTGCGCAAGTAGATCACGCGCGTCTGCCCGCCGGTGGTTGCCGGCACGTCGAGCTTGCTGATGAGCGATTGAAGTTGCGCGAGTCGGCCCGGGTTTTCCGTGCGGACGAGCAAGCTGTTGGTGCGCAAGTCCGGAATAATCGTAAAGCGATCGCCCGCGACCGGGGCGCCCACCTGAACCGGCACGCCCGGCACGCCGCCCGCCGGCGCCGCCAGGCGTGCGATCAAGTCGGCGAGATCGAGCGCCGAAGCGTTTTTCAAAGGGACCACCGTCACTTCGCTCGAGATCGGCTGATCGATGCGATCGATGATGCCGAGCATGCGGCGAACGTTGTCGGCGTAATCGGTTAGGACAAGCGCGTTCGCGGCTTCGTATGCGGATAGTTGGCTGGTCGGTGCCATCAGCGGGCGCAGTATGGGCACGATTTGCGTCGGCGACACGTTCTGCAGTATCGCGACATGCGTCACCATTTGTTCGCCGCCGCGCGGCGTGTCTTTGTTGACCTCGGCGCTTTGCTTAGCTTCGGCAATGGGTATCACCTTGACCAGCCCACCGGGTCCTTCCACCGCCGTGAAACCTTGCGCCTTCAACGCGGATAGAAAAATCTGGTACGCCGCCGCCCGCGGAACCGGTTTCGCGGAGATGATTGTGATCTGGCCTTTGACGCGAGGATCCAGCAAGAAGTTGCGGTTCGTCATCTGCGACATGGCTTTCACGACGGCTTGGATATCGGCGGCCTGAAAGTTGAGCAGGACCTCGTTGCTGTTTACCTTCATGGGCGGCGGGCCTGCAGGCACCAGGGCGCTCGGTGGAGCCGGGGGTATCGGCACGGCGGCGCGAGGAGGCGCCGAAGGCGCCCGTTGCGGCGCGAAAGCGGGCGGCGTCGGTTCAGCATCGCCCTCGTCTTCATTGGGATCGGCGGCGTATGCCCAAGCGGCGGCTGTGAGCGTCAGAACGAGGAGTCCCCTGAGGTAGCGAGCTACTGTCGTAGTCATTGTGTGAATCGCTTTTATTGGATGTTGTATACGATCGTCTCGTTCTTACCGGATCGCCGCACGTTGACCTGGATGTTCCCCGCGGTGCCGAACTGCTGGTAGAGCCGCATCACGTCATCAACCGTATTAACATTTTGGCCGTTCACCGCGTTGATGACGTCTCCCACCCGTAGTCCGAGTTTCTCGTATATGCTGCCTGGATTGATCTCGCGCACCAGGAAGCCTCCGCCGGCGTTCGGCACCATCAGCGCTTGCGTGAGGAACTCGGGCGTTTGCATCTGCTGCGTCAGCTGCTCTCTATCGACCATAAAATTATTTGTACTTTGTTGCTGGATGCCTTGCTGCCGGATTCGGTCTCGCTTGCGCGATTTCGGGCTCACCGCTGGGTTAGGCATGACGATCGATCCGTCCGGCAGTAGCGTACCGATGTCCTTCAGCATCAAGCTTTCGGTCGCGCTGCCGCGGCGGATCAGCGCACGGTCCGAGTACACGGCGTAGAGGCTAACCCCGCCGACGATTTCTTGTCCGACGCTGAACGGCAACTCCGGGCTTCCGTCGGCGCTGATCAGCGCGAAGCCGCCCGCCGGCGTTATCATCACGCCGGTAAGGACGAGATTCAGGCTGCTGATGGGGACGTCCTCGACCGACTCGGCGCCCTTGGCCGTCGACGTGAGTTGTCCGAAGAGGTTGCTCGAGAGCAGCGATTGCAAGTTGTAGTCGCCAGAGTTTTCGCTCGCCGGCACACCGGCGGACGGATTATCGGTAACCGGCGGCGTTAGCAGGCGCCACGTGCCGCGCGCTAAGCTGAAACTCAACAACGCAAGGGCGAGCAGATTGATGACGATGGGTACCCAACGCCGTGATAGCCACTGCTCTACGTGTTCGAGCAGATGAACAGACGCCGCGCCACCGTCGGGTGCGCGCTGAGTGCCGGATAAATCCATTGGGCGAGTATACTATGTATCCCCTTGAAACTATAAAAGGAACCCGGTCGCCGCGATGCGTCTCGTTCGCGCCGCTTAGCGTTCGGCGGTTGAACTGGCGGAGACCTAGCGCTAGAAATTCGAGCGCAAATTCACCAGCAAAGTGACATCCGGTGCTGTGTGCACGTTCAAGTCCTCGGATACGCCGATGTCGAGCGCGGTGCGTTCCGTGATGTTCAGTGTGCCTCCTAATACCAATTGTACCGACGCGGCATTCAGCGGCTTAAGGTCGCTTCCCCTATAGAACGGGCCGTGAGCTAGGAGTTGCGCTTTTACTATAGCCGGCTGCCCCATGCGCCAGGCGAGCGTGGCACCTCCGAAGGGCACGATTCGACGTTGAAGCTCCGGCAATATGTCCCCTTGGCCGACGCCGACTAGACCACCTGCGAGTGTCCATGCGATCGATTCGGGACATGCAGTGCGCGTACAACCCGCGACCATCCAGAGGGCAAGGTCCGTCGCTCCACTGCCTAGCAGCGCAGTCGAGTCGCCGGTCGGTAACTTGAGGCTCGCCCGTAAGGCCGCATCCCAGGAGTCTTGACTCGTGCCGATCCGCCAGCCGCCGAGCAACCGCACGTCCCCGACGCCGCGCGCGGGCGTGGTGATCTGCAAACGATCGACGCCATCGCGCCGATACATATAGGTGAGACCATTTTTGGGAAACGCGTCACGGCCGCCGTCCGGAAGGCCGAAGGTGTCGTGCCAAGTATCGATAAATCCGTCGAGGAATCCGCCGCCGTGCGAGATATAGGGCACCTCGATACCCCATTCGCCGCCATTGACGCCGTATGCCACGGCAACGGTAATGCGATGAGTTTCGCCATCTAGGAAAAGCGATTCGAAATCGTTGGCGCCCGCGAAGAAATGACTCGCCGCTTCCGCGCCTAGCCGAACGTTGAGTTGGCCGGGTGCAAGCAGCCTCGAGCCGCCGATCGACGGCAGCCCGTATATCTGAACCAACGGGCTTAGATCGCTCGTCGGCAGCGGGTCGACGCTATCGGCGTTTGATATCGACCAAGCAGCGACGAGCATCGCTGCGATCGGAACAACGCCAAATTTTGGCACCGTGCGGAGAAAATCAACGCTCGCGAACATGGCATTAGCCGCGCACAGAGGCGACGCGGGCCACCGGCGAGACGTGCCGCGAAGGGTCTCGTTCATTCTGCTCTTCCGTCTGCGCTGCGTTTGGGGTCAAATTGACTTCGTGACTGCCTCATTTGTCCACTTGCGAGTTCATTCTGAGTTCTCGCTCGCCGATGGTATCGTCCGCATTCCCGAGCTGAGCGCAGCCGCGGCAGCGGCGGCGATGCCGGCCGTCGCGCTTACCGATCTTAGCAATGTTTTCGGCGCGGCGAAGTTCTACCAGGCCGCGGTTGCGGCCGGCGTTAAACCCCTAGTCGGTGTGGATTTGTGGGTGGCGCACTCGACCGATCCCCACAAGCCAAGCCGGCTGACGCTCCTATGTCAGAACCTCGAGGGGTATCGCAATTTATCGCGGCTGCTGACGCTAGCTTACCGCGACGGCCAGAAGTTGGGGCGGCCATGCGTGGAGCGCTCTTGGTTGCGGCAGGCATCGGGCGGGTTGATCGCGCTCTCGGGGGCACATGAAGGCGAAATCGGTGCGGCGCTTCTCGGGGGGAATCGCGGTGCCGCCCGAACCGCCATGGATGATTACGCAGAATGGTTTCCGGAGCGTTTCTATATCGAGTTGCAGCGCATCGGGCAGCCGCGCCAGGAAGAGTACAACCACGCGGCCGCGGCGTTCGCGCAGGAAGTGGGGTTGCCGCTGATCGCAACCAATCCGGTCATGTTCCTGAAACGGGAAGAATTCGATGCGCACGAAGTGCGCGTGTGCATACAAGATGGAAGGGTGCTGACTGACAGTCGCCGACCGCGGCGACACACGGCGCAACAATACTTCCGCACGTCGTCGGAAATGAGCGAGCTCTTCGCCGATGTGCCGGAGGCGATCGCCAATTCGCTCGAGATCGCGCGCCGATGCAATTTGCGTATCGAGTTTGGTAAGTACTATCTGCCGACGTTTGAAGCGTCGAGTGACGAGAACGAGAGTTTGCGACGCAACAGTCGCGAGGGTTTGAGTCGACGTCTGAATTTGATGCCGGAGGAGAATCGTACCGCGGCCGAGGCACCGTACCGGGCGCGCCTCGAGCTCGAGCTCGACGTCATCGTCAAGATGGGTTTCGCCGGCTATTTCTTGATCGTCGCCGATTTCATTCAGTGGGCGAAGCGCGACGGCATACCCGTTGGGCCGGGTCGAGGATCCGGCGCTGGATCGTTGGTCGCCTACGCGCTTGGCATCACCGAGCTCGATCCGATCAAGTACGAGCTGCTGTTCGAGCGCTTTTTGAATCCCGAGCGCGTGTCGCTCCCCGATTTCGACATCGATTTCTGCGTCGAGCGGCGCGACGACGTGATCGAATACGTGAAGAACCGCTACGGCGCCGACAGGGTTGCGCAGATCATCAC
>JBGPCS010000125.1:0-7382 GCA_041481875.1 Sulfurifustaceae bacterium | reverse complement strand
CTGGCCGCAGAAAAAGCAGGCTGGGGAAAAACCCAGTTGCCCGCAGGTCATGCCTACGGCGTCGCGGTACACGAATCGTTTCACAGCTACGTGGCACAAGTCGCAGAGGTATCGCTGGAGAGCGGCAAGATACGCGTGCATCGCGTGGTGACGGTTGTAGATGTCGGCACCGCGGTCAACCCGAACATCGTCGAGCAGCAGGTCCAGTCGAGCATCATCTACGGCCTGTCATCCGTGTTGTTCGGCGAGATCACGCTGAAGAACGGTGCGGTGCAGCAGACCAACTTCAACAACTACCCCGTGGTGCGCATGTCCGAGGCGCCGAAGATCGATGTCTATATTATCGCCGAGGGCGGTAAGCCCGGCGGTATCGGCGAGCCGGGCACCGCGCTCATCGGCCCGGCGGTGGCGAACGCTGTCGCCGCCGCGACCGGCAAGAGGATACGGAAGCTGCCTCTGCGGGTATGATCCGTTTTTTCACGTTTTGCAGAAAACCCGCTTCGGCGGGTTTTTTGTTTCTCGGTTTTTCGGTGTTGCTCGCGCAAGCGGCCTTTTCCCAGGATTACGAAAGAGAACAGCGGCTGAATGAGCAGACGCTCGAGTCGCTGGTGGAGGGCGAGCCTCATTGGCTGTCGCAGAAGAACGGCCATCGCTTTCTCGGTCTGCTGATTGAGGCGGAAAATCCCAAGGGCGCGGTGATCGTCGCGCACGGCCGTGGATGGAGTCCGAACGTGGGAATGTACGGCCAGCTGCGCATGCGACTCGCCGAGAAGGGCTACACCACGCTAGCGCTGCAGATGCCGGTGCTCGGCGCCCAGGCGAAGCTGATCGACTACCTCGAGGTATATCCGGACGCGGCCGACAGATTCCGCGCGGCTGAAGCTTTTCTGAAGGCGAGAAAGCACAAGAAGATCGCCATCGTCTCGCACAGCTTGGGGGCGAGCATGGCGAATCATTACCTCGCAGGCGCCGAGCGGCACGACGTGAAGGCGTGGGTGTTCATCAGTATCATCAACGGTCTGGAGCAGATGTTCCGCATCCGCATCCCGGTGCTGGACGTCTACGGCGAAGCCGACTGGGACATCACGCGTTGGGGCGCCGACGAACGCCTGAAGCAGATCGTGCTAGCGCCCGGTTCGGAGCAGAAGGTGGTGCCGAACGCCGGGCATTTTTTCGAAGGCCAGGAGGAGGCCCTGACGGTTGTCATAACGTCCTTTCTGGATCGCGTCCTGCGCTGACAAACTCTTTTTGACATCGTCCGCCGCACCAGCCTATCGGTGGCGCGCGTCTGCTTCGAGGAGATGAAAGATAGGTTCTTCTCGAGCGGATGTTTTCCCGCCCCTCACTCTCGCATGTCCTTCGCGATGACCTCAATCTCCGTAGCAGCAAGTACGTTTTCGAGCCAGGGGTATAGCGCCATTTTCCAACTTGCGTCAAACTGTGCGCCACTTATCGCCGTCCGGAGTTTGTCCAACCGTATTTCGTTCTCTCCCCACCACAATTCAAGAAAAGGAGACATCACGATGATTTCGTTTACCGTGAATGGAAAAACCGTTCAGTCGAACGTGTCCCCCGACACGCCGCTCCTCTGGGTTTTGCGCGACAGTTTGAATCTCACCGGCACCAAGTACGGCTGCGGCATCGCCCAGTGCGGTGCGTGCACGGTGCATATCAACGGCGCGCCGACCCGCTCCTGCGTGACGCCGGTATCGGCCGTCGCCGGCAAGAAGATCACCACCATCGAAGCGGTCGGTGCGACCAAAGCCGGCAAAGCCGTGCAGCAGGCGTGGATCGCCGAGGACGTGCCGCAATGCGGCTACTGCCAGTCGGGACAAATCATGAGTGCGACCGCGCTGCTCGCCGGCAATCCGAAACCCTCCGACGCCGATATTGATGCCGCGATGTCGGGCAACATCTGCCGCTGTGGCACGTACAACCGTATTCGTGCCGCGATACATCGTGCCGCCGGCACGAAGGCGTGAGGGACGCATCTCGCAACACCCGCGCAAGGAAATGCGGGCCCGGGCTGATCGAAACAACGACAGCGTCGCCAGGACGGCATGAACGAATGATTACGAGGAGCCAGCACCATGGGTAACCGATACGAAGAAATCGAAGTCGACGAGAGTCGTCGCACATTTCTCAAAGTCACCGCGCTCGCCGGCGGTGGATTAGCCGTCGGTGTGTTTCTCCCCGGCGCTTCGCGACTCGCCGAAGCGGCGGCTCACATGGGGAAGCCGTTCGCCCCGAACGCGTGGGTGCGTATCGGCAGCAACAACGTCGTTACCATCATCGTCGATAAATCGGAGATGGGGCAAGGCGTCTATACCTCGATGCCGATGCTGGTCGCCGAAGAGCTCGACGCCGATTGGTCGAAAATAAAGATGGACGTCGCGCCCGCGGCGCCCGAGTACGTGAATCCGGGACTCGGCGCGCAGGCAACCGGCGGTTCAACGTCCGTGCGCGTCTCGTGGATGCCGCTGCGCAGAGCGGGCGCCTCCGCGCGCGCACTGCTGGTCGCCGCCGCCGCTGACACGTGGAAGGTCGATGCCGCGACGCTTCGGACGGAAAATGGCAGCGTGATCGGACCGGACGGGAAGAAGGCGACGTACGGAAGCTTAGCCGCCAAGGCGGCAACGCTGCCACCGCCGAACGACGTGAAGCTGAAGGATCCGAAGGACTTCAAACTTCTCGGCACGCCGGCGAAGCGTTTGGATACACCGCTCAAGACCAACGGTTCGGCCAAGTTCGGCATCGATACGAATCTGCCGGGTATGCTGACCGCAGTCATCGCGCGTTCCACGATCGTCGGCGGGACACTCACGAGCATGAACGAAGCGGCGGCCAAAGCCGTGAAGGGCGTGAAGATGGTCGTCCCCACCAAGACCCCGACCGGCAACGGCGTCGCCGTGATCGCCGACAGCTTTTGGGCGGCGAAGCAAGGCCGTGACGCGCTGGATGCCAAGTGGGCCGGCAACACCAATCTTTCCACCGCCGGAATGCAGAAGGATATGCGCGAGCTGAGCGACTCCGGCAAGGACGCGAAGACTGCGCGTAAAGAAGGCGACGTGCAATCCGCGAAGCCGGCGAAAACCATCGAGGCGGTATACGAAGTTCCGTACGTCGCGCACGCGACGATGGAGCCGATGAATTGCACCGCCTGGGTCAAAGCCGACGGGATTGAGATCTGGGCGCCGACGCAAGCACCGGGTGTCAATCAATTCATCGCGGCGCAGATGACGGGCATGAAGTCGTCGCAGATCAAGGTGCACACCACCTTCCTCGGCGGCGGTTTCGGACGCCGGTTTGCGCCCGACTTCATGATCGAAGCGGTGCAGCTCTCGATCGCCGCGAAGGCGCCGGTGCGCGTGGTGTATACGCGCGAAGACGATACCAAGGGCTACTACTATCGCCCGATGGCGATTTGCAAAATCAAGGGCGGGTTGGACGACAGCGGTAACCCGGTGTCGTTCGATGCGCGCACGGTTTGCGAGTCGCTCACCGTCGGCACCGGCGCGGAGCCGGCACTCATCACCAACGAAGGCATCGACTTGACCTCGGTCGAGGGTCTCGCGGATCTCGCCTACAGCGTGCCGAATATCAACATCGAGTGGGTGAAATATTCGCCGGGTGTGCGCACCTGGTTCTGGCGTTCGGTCGGTAATTCGCAAAATTATTTCTTCACCGAATCGTTTATCGACGAGATGGCGACAGCCGCGGGTAAGGATCCGGTCGAGTTCCGCCGTGCGTTGCTCACTAAGCATCCGCGTCATCGCGGCGTGCTCGATCTCGCGGCGGAAAAAGCCGGTTGGGGCAGGCCGCTGCCGGCCGGTCGGGCGCGTGGCGTCGCGGTTGCATCGTCGTTCGGGACTTACGTCGCCGAAGTCGCGGAAGTGTCGCTCGACGGCGGTAAGCCGCGGGTGCATCGGGTGGTGGTCGCGGTCGACTGTGGCATGACGGTAAATCCCGACACCATCGCCGCGCAGATGCAAAGCTCGGTCGCGTTCGGACTATCGGCGGCGCTCTACGGCAAGATCACGCTCAAGGACGGCCAAGTCGAGCAGCCTAATTTCCATGACTATCCGGTTGTGCGCATGAACGAGATGCCGAACGTCGAGGTGCACTTGATAAAGAGCGGCGAAGCGCCGGGAGGCGTCGGTGAGCCGGGGCTGCCGCCGTGCGCACCCGCCGTCGCGAACGCGCTCTTCGCGTTGACCGGCAAACGCTATCGGACATTGCCGATCGCCGTTTGAGCGCCGGTGGCCGCGCCTCGCGGTTGATTTCGGATCCTTCACCGCGGCGCCGCCGCGGTGAAGGGGTTCCGGCGGCGAGATCGCGTTGATCGCCGGTATTCTCCTTGCGGCGGGCGAGTCCCGTCGCTTTGGTTCGCGCAAGCTTCTCCATCCGCTTTCCGACGGTACGCCGATCGGTTTACGCAGCGCGTCGAATCTCGCGGGCGCGGTCGATCGGCTGATCGCGGTCGTGGCGAGCGAAGATCCGGTGGCGGCGGAACTACTCGCCGATTCCGGCGCCGAGGTTTACCCGTGCGCGCGGTCGCACGAGGGCATGGGAGCGAGCTTGGGCTGCGGAGTTCGCGCGACGGTCGACGCGTCGGGATGGGTCGTTGCGCTTGCCGATATGCCGTTAATTTTGCCCTCCACGATCGCCGCCGTCGTCAACGCGTTGCGTCAGGGCGCTCGAATCGCCGCGCCGTTTCACGCCGGCAAACGCGGTCACCCGGTCGGGTTTAGTCGCGACTATCGGGTGGAGCTCATGCAGCTTGGTGGAGATGAAGGTGCGAGGCACATCTTGCAGCGCGATAGTGCGCTGATCGTGCTGCTACCCGTCGATGACCCGGGCATCCATCGAGATATCGACACCCGCGAGGACCTGCGCCCGTGATCGATTCCACTCCGAATCCGCGCCGTGTGCGTTACCGGCCGCGTCGGCCAATGGTTTGATCCCGGCGAAATCGAACAGTGCGCGATCGGCGAGATGCGAGGGTGCGACGTTCTGCATGGCGCGGAAAATATTCTCCACGCGGCCGGGAAATTTCTTGTCCCACTGTTGCAGCATTTCCTTGATCGCCTGACGTTGCAAATTGGGTTGAGAGCCGCACAAGTTGCAGGGAATGATCGGGAACTGCTTGACCCGCGCATACTCGGCTAAATCTTCCTCGGCGCAATAGGCGAGCGGGCGGATGACGATGTGTCTCCCGTCGTCGCTGCGGAGCTTTGGCGGCATGCTCTTCATCTGTCCGCCGTAAAACATATTGAGGAACAGGGTTTCGAGGATATCGCCCCGGTGATGGCCCAGCGCGATCTTCGTGCAACCGAGCTCGGCCGCCGCGCGATAGATGTTGCCGCGCCGCAGGCGCGAGCACAGGCTGCATGTCGTCTTGTCTTCGGGGATGACGCGTTTGACCACACTGTACGTATCTCGCTGTTCGATGCGAAACGGTACGCCACGGCCGGCTAGATATTCCGGCAGCACACGCTCGGGGAATCCCGGCTGCTTTTGATCGAGGTTATAGGCGATGAGATCAAAATGAACCGGCGCCTTGTCTCGAAGCGAGAGCAGCACGTCAAGCAGCGCATAGCTGTCCTTGCCTCCTGACAGGCACACCATCACCTTGTCGCCGTCCTCGATCATATTGAAGTCGGCGATCGCCGCGCCGACTAAGCGGCGCAGCCTCTTGGCGAGCTTGTTGGCTTCGTAGCGTGTTCTTTGAAAGCCGGTTGGCGCGGCGGAAGTTGTTTCCATGGTGGTGTGTCCGGGTGAGCGGACGGATCTTACACGGTTGGTCACAGCGCCGCCTAACACGCCGAACGGCGATCGGTGAGAGTGATGTCGCGACTAAGATAACGTTTCCCGCCGATGCAGCGTCTAAGGTTGCCGGGGTTACCGGCGCTGGTCTCTCCTCTTTGCATAAAATGATTCCTCTCCCTCGGGGCGGGTCTTGAACCGCCGATGCACCCAAAAGTACTGCTCGGGTTGGGCGCGCACGGCGGCCTCGATCGCCTGGTTCATGCGTGTCGTATCGGCCGATGTGTCGCCGGTTGGGAAATCCACAAGCGGCGGCGCGAAAATAATTTCATATCCAGCTCCGCGCGGGAGTTGACGCGTCACGCAGGGAATCACGACCGAAGTCGTCATGTCGGCGAGCCGTCCAAGCACGTTGAACGTCGCGGTCTGGATGCCGAAGAAAGGAACGAAGGAGGAGCTGCGCAGTCCCGGGTCCTGGTCGGGGAGGTAGTAAAGCGGGTAGCCGGCGTTGACCTGTTTCACCACCGACGTGAGGCCGCGAATATGCTCGATGAGCCGCGCCTGAAAGCGCGCCCGCCCGCGTTCCGCCACGACGCGTAGCAACTCATTGTCGGGGTGGCGGAAGATGTCGATGATCGGCAGATCGATGGAGAGTCGCACTCCTCCGATCTCGATGCCGACGAAGTGCGGCACGAGCAGAATCACGTGTCGTCCCTGTGCGACCGCGCGTCCATAGTGCTCGCGTCCGCGCCAGTGCACGCATCGCTTTAGCCGTTGCGGCGAACCCCACCAGGCGATGCCGATGTCCAGGAGAGATCGCGCCAGTGCGCGAAAATGCGCGCGCGCGAGTGCCCGCGATTCCGATCGCGAAAGCTCCGGAAAGCAGCGCGCGATATTCACGCGCACGATGTGCCGGCGCGACGCAGCCAGGAGATGCAGCAGCTCGCCCAGAACCGAACCGATGAGCCAAGTCGCTCGCATGGGCAGGAGGCTGAACGAACGCAGCAGGCCCAAGCCGATCCACGTCAGCCAGAAACGCGGCCCGCAAAAACTCGACAAGGGTCTAGCGTCGGTAGGGGGAGGGGGCACGATCCGGTCTCGTCTTAAAGCGGCGATAGGACCAGAAGTATTGTTCCGGCGCTTCGCGCACGGCTGCCTCGATCGCCGCGTTCACGCGACAGGCGTCTCGCGATTCATCGCCGGTCGGAAAATCGGCGAGTGGGCGGTCGAGCACGATGACATAACCGCGCCCGTCAGGCAGTTGCCGAGTGACGCACGGGATCACAACGGCGTGGGTCAGCTCGGCGAGGCGCCCGAGGGCGGTGAAGGTCGCTGTCGCGACGCCGAAGAAAGGCGCGAAGACATAAGTATCGCTCTGCCGGTCGGGGTCCTGATCGGGAAGATAGTAGAACCCGCGGCCGGCGCGCAGCTCCCGCACCAAACGTCCGAGGTTGCTGTAGCGCTCGATCGCAAGGCCGCCAAAACGGGTGCGGAAATTCAGAATGGCGGATTGGAGCAGCGCATTGCGTGGCCGACGGTACATACAGACCAGCGGCCACTCGAGCGTCAGCCGCGCCCAGGCAATCTCCAGCCCAACGAAGTGCGGTGCGAGCAGG
>JBGPCS010000124.1:0-7384 GCA_041481875.1 Sulfurifustaceae bacterium | reverse complement strand
GCGAGGCGCCGGAGTCGTATTCGCTGCTAGGCGAAACCTTCGAGCCGCAGCTTCAAGTCGGTCGCGCTCGTCGCGTGTTGCAGCGCGGTCTCTTCGTCGACGTGGCCTTGTTTGACGAGGTGATAGATCGCGGTGTCGAAGCTCATCATCCCTTCGGCCATGGTTCCCTTGCGGATCAGATCGCCCAGGTCCTTGAGCTTGAGCGGATCGAGGATCAACTCGCGGGCGAGCGCGGATAGCGTCATCACCTCGCACGCGACGATACGCCCGGCGCCGTTCTTGCGCGGCAGCAGTCGCTGGCTCACCACGCCACGCAAATTCTGGGCGAGCTTCGCGCGCATCCCGGGCTGCGACTCCGGCGCAAACGTCGAGATGATACGCGATACCGTTTCGGCGGCTGCCGGCGAGTGCACGGTCGAGAAAACCAGATGCCCGGTTTCCGCCGCCAGCATGGCGGTCTCGATCGTCTCCGGATCGCGCATTTCACCGAGCAGAATCACATCCGGATCTTCGCGCAACACCGCGCGCATGGCGTCGGCGAACGTATTCGTATCGACACCGACTTCGCGCTGCGTGATGATCGATTTCTTTTCCGTGAACAGGAACTCAATGGGGTCTTCGATCGTGACGATATGATCGCTGCGCGTGTTGTTGATCTCGTTGATCAACGCCGCGAGCGTTGTCGATTTACCCGAACCCGTGGCGCCGGTGATCAATACCAGCCCGCGTTCGAGGCGCGTGAAGCTCGCCACCACATCCGGGAGCCCGAGATCGGCCGCCGTTGGAATGTTGGTGTTGATCACGCGCAGCACCATGCCAATCGAGCCGCGCTGGTAAAACACGTTCGCGCGCACTCGCCCGATGTCCTTGAAGCCGATCGACAAGTCGACTTGGTGATTCTGCTCGAATTGCGCGATCAAGCGCGCCGACATCATCGTGCGCGCGAGCCGTTCCATGAAATCGCCGGGGAACGGCGGGATCTCGCGCACCGCGCGTAGATTCCCGTCCACGCGCAGAATCGGATGATTACGCGTGCGCAAATGAATGTCTGAGGCATTCAACCGAACCGCCAACGCCAACACCTGTCCCAGGAGCTTCAGCGGATCGGTGGTCGTCGAGATGGCCGCTGCGGTCGCTTTATTCGGTTCGTTCATGCAAGGATGACGGTGGAGGTTTCGTGCAGCTAAGTGTAGACCAAGCCGACGTTACCGCACCGCCGGCGCGCGGCGGAACATGTGGCCGACAGACCCGTGCGAACGCAATGACCGTCGGATGCCTGGGGCGAAGAGAAGCTAGGCCTTTTTGATGAGAAAGCTGAAGACACCGCTACTCTCGCTCGATTCGAGTAAGTGATTGCCGCTCTGGGCGGCAAACGCTTTGAAATCGAGAACCGATCCAGGATCGGTCGCGAGCACATGGATAGTCTGTCCGCTCTCCATGACATTGAGCGCTTTCTTGGTTTTCAAAATCGGTAACGGACAGTTGAGGCCACGCACGTCGAGTTCTTGGTCTGCCATTCGTCGCTTCCCGTGTAAGCCGTCCTCAAGAGCCCGGAACTTGGCGCCCGGCCTCCGAACCAAGCATTATATATAAGTATCGGCGCGATCCGGCACCCTGACGCGGGTTATCGGCGCAGCCTTGGGCGGTTTGCCGCCGCTTCGCGCGAGAGGGCGGCTCCCGGCGCCGCCGGGAATCCGCTTTTTACTTTACCCAGGGTACGGCCATACTATGGCACTTATGAAACGGTTGTTAACCGCCTTACTGTCGTTGCTCGCCGGTTTCGCGCCGATGGCGCAGGCAAACCCGATCAATCTCCCCGACTTAGGCGATGCCTCGAGCGCCGTCATTTCTCCATCGCAAGAACGCAAGCTCGGCGAAGACTTCATGCGAAAAGCGCGCCGCAGCCTCGCGTTCGTGGACGATCCGGAGGTCACGACCTATATCCAGAATCTCGGACAGCGCCTGGTCGCTCGCAGCGACAACCCCGGCACGAGTTTTCGCTTCTTCGTCGTCAGCGATCCTACGATCAATGCCTTCGCGATTCCCGGCGGCTTCATCGGCGTTCACACCGGGCTGATACTCGCGACCGAGAACGAAGCGGAGCTCGCCTCGGTACTGGCGCACGAAATCGCGCACATCACGCAGAAACACATACCGCGCATGTTGGCGGAAGAGCAACACACCATGCCCGCGATGGCGGCGCTGCTCGCGGCGGCGCTGCTGGCGGGGCGCGGCGGCGAGGCGGCGATCGCGCTCGCGGCTGGAACCGTAGCGCAAAAGAGCATCAACTTCACGCGCGCCTCGGAGGAAGAAGCGGACCGCATCGGCATTCGTCTGCTCGCCGACACCGGTTTCGATCCGCGCGCGATGCCGGCGTTCTTCGAGCGCATGCAGAAGATGAACCGAGTGAATGAAACCAATCTTCCGGAATTCCTCGCCACTCACCCGGTCACGACCGCCCGCATTGCCGATTCGCGCGGCCGTGCCGAGCAATACAGCTACCGCCAAGCGCCGGATACGCCCGACTTTCAACTCGTGCGGGCGAAACTGCGGGCGGCCGCTCCGGGCGATCCCGCCGATATTGTCCGCACCTTCGCCGCGAACGTGGCCGAGGGCAAGGCCGCGAACCTCGACGCCGAGCGTTATGCCTACGGGCTCGCGTTGATGCGAGCGCAGCGCTACGACGCTGCGCGCACCGAGGTACAAAAGCTAGTCGATCGGTCGCCGGTAAACCTCTTCTATCGGATATTACAAGCCGAACTCGAGCTGGCGGCCGGACGCTCCGATCTGGGATTGCAGTACTATGCCGGCGCATACAAGCGCTCCGCGGCATATTATCCACTCGCCATCAGTTATGCCCGCGCCTTGGTGCGAACTAAGCGAGCCCGCGATGCGGAGCCGATTATCCGCGCCACGCTCGAGCAACGACCCGATGATCCGGCGCTCTACGAGCTGCTTAGCCAAGCGGACGACGCCACCGGCAAGATAGCCGAGTCGCATCAGGCGCTCGCCGAGCATTATTATCTACGCGGCAATCCCAACGCCGCCATCGAGCAGTTGCAGTTGGCGAGTCGCCGCGCCGGCGACAATTTCTACCTGCAATCGAGTGTCGAGGCGCGAATACAAGCCATCAAGGAAGAAGTTGCGCTGCTATCGGGAAAAAAATAATGTCTTGTCTCCGCGTCGGCGCGCCATCGAGCGCTTTTCGCCAAGAGCGACACCGGAGAGATCGAGGGAGAGGAAAATGATAGATCTGATGGAATATGCGGCGGCATGCATCATCGCCCTTCTGATAGGATTGCCACTCGCGCAGCCCGCCGCCGCCAATCAAGCGCCGGGTGAAGCTACGTGCGCCGATGAAGCGGCGCTCGCCAAGGCGGATCCGGCGACCCAGGGGGGATGTATCACCGTTCACCGGCGCAAGGGTAACTGCATCGCCTGCCATCTGATCGCGGGCGCGCCCTCCGGCGATGTCGCGCCGCCGCTCGCGTTCATGGCGGAGCGTTTCCCCGACAAGGCCAAGCTACGGGCACAGGTCGAAGACGCGCGGCGCTCGAATCCCGCCACGGTGATGCCGCCGTTCGGCGCGCACCGCATACTGACACCCGAGGAAATCGATAAAGTGGTGGAATTCTTACTCACCTTGTAGTGTTGTACCGCTACCTGTCCATTGGAGACGCTGACGTGAACCGAGATCGACGAAGCTTGCTGAAGGGCGCCGCGCTCGCCGGGATCGCGGCCACGCTCGGAGTGGCGGGGCCGCGGCGAGCCGTCGCCGCCGATTGGCCGCGCGATGCATACGCCGCCAAGACCGTCGACGATGCGCTAAAGAATCTTTATGGGACCGGTACCGTTATCGCCTCCCCGGAAGTAAAGATTCGCGCGCCGTTGCAAGCCGAGAACGGCGCGGTGGTGCCGGTTTCCGTTTCCTCCAATCTTCCCGACGTGCAGGCGATCAGCATCCTGGTCGAAAAGAATGCGGCGCCCTTGGCGGCGCACGTGAACCTCATTAACGGTGCGGTTGCGTACTTCTCGACAAACATAAAAATGGGGTCGACTTCCGACGTACAATTCATCGTCAAGGCCGGTGGCAAGCTTTATGGCGCTAAACAAAACATCAAGGTCACTGTCGGCGGCTGTGGCGGCTAAGCGCCGCAGGCGATCGCGCGCGAGAGGTATCGCATGGCAATGAAAATGCGCACCAAGACCGCGAACGGTGAAACCGAGGTCATGGTTCTCATCGATCATCCGATGGAGACGGGTCAGCGGGTCGATCCGAAAACCAAGGAAAAAATTCCGCCGCATTTTATTCAAAAGCTGACGTTCAGCCTGAACGGCAAGGAAGTCGCGGTGGCGGACCTTGGGGTCGCCGTGTCGAAGGATCCGCTGGTGAAAGTTAAAGTGAAGGGCACGAAACCGGGCGACAAAGTGAAAGTCACATGGAGCGACAACAAGGGCGATTCCGGCGAAAAAGAAATAATCATCAACTAGCGATATGGCATCCCGGCAGATAACAGCGAGAGTGGCCCGATGTGCGTTGTTGCTGGTCGTGGGGCTCGCCGGCATCCTCGCAACCGCCGACGCGGCCGCCGATCCGGCCACGGATCTCAAGCAGTTTCGGGAATATTTCAAGAAAAAATTCCCGAACGTGCGTTTCGATAACTTCGCGAACGGCCTATACGCGCTTCCGGGGATGGACGACTATCGGACGCAATGGGAAGCGCTCAGCGAATTCCCGCCCTATGAGATCAGTCTCGATCAAGGCCGCAAAGAGTGGCAAACGCCGTTCAAGAACGGAAAAAGCTACGCGACCTGCTTCGCCAACGACGGCAAAGACATCGCTCAATACTACCCGTACTGGCACGAAGCCAGTCGCCAAGTGCGCACCGCCGAGATGGATCTGATCGATTGCGCGAAGCGACACGGCGAGGAACGGCCCTTTACCACCGCCGATCTCGGCAAGGACGGAGCCGCGCGTCTGCAACTCGCCAACCTCACCGCGGCGTTCTACGAACTATCGAAGGGCCAGCACGTCACCATCGATCTGTCGGCGCCGGGGGCGGTTGAAGCGTACGAAGAAGGCAAGCGATTCTGGTGGTCGCGCCGCGGGCAGCTCAACTTCTCTTGCGCCAACTGCCATATGGATCTCGCCGGAAAAAACTTGGGCGGCAACCAACCGCTATCCGCGGCGCTCGGTCACCCGGTCGGATGGCCCGCATATCGCACCGTGTGGGGTCAACTCGAGACGATCCATCAGCGCTACGCCACGTGTAACTCCCAGGTTCGGGCGAAACCGGCCAAGCACGGCAGCGCCGCCTATAACAACTTGCAACTCTATGAGACGTACTTGAGCAGCGGGCTGCCGCTTTCGGCACCGTCGGTGCGGAATTAGAAATCGATTTCTAGAAGGACGAGTGATCTGAAACTAGAAGAGTTCAACACGAGGCGAAATAATTCGAGCTTGGCCCCTTTGATTTTCTGGACGACTCGATAACCGATTGCGGCTAAAGACCATCACCGGGCTCGCGCCGCTCAACTCTCTTAGTTAGGGCTAGGAGCATCTCATGCTCGGAGAATCGATGGTTCCGTGGTTTGACGTATTTTCTGGAATCGTCGTTTATGAAGTGAAACCCGAAGGGGTATCGGACAACGACAAGTGGATTAATGTCGACGAGTACATCAAGATTTTTGAGCGAAGCAAACTTCGTCTGAATGGAACTCCTTACGAAAAAGGTGCGGGAAGAGAAGAAGAACTGATAAACGCCATAATTACGAATGCAGGTATTCTGCGCAACTTGGGACTTCTCGAAAGAAACCGCGGCATAAATCCACCGCGACTAGAGTACCGAGTTACACAAAAGGGACGAAAGTTCGATCAGCTTCGAGGCTCAGAATTTGGTGAGTTTCGTCGGAAGTTCTTTTTCTTCAGGCACACAGTATTTCAAAGACTGAAGAAATACAAAGGAGTCATAACTGTCGCTGCATTTCTAATGGCTGTTCTAAATGCAGCAAAGTTTTACTCGTTGGCACTGACATGGGTCTCTGATGCGTGGGTCTTCATAACATCGGTTGTCATATTTCTTGGTGCAATTATCTATGCACTTGTTGTCAGCAATTGAAAGCCCTAACAAACGCGTCGAGCTGACCTCGGGTCCCGCTGGCGCGGGCCCCTCGGCCGCTCACGCGCGGCGTTAGCCCCGATAGGTGAAGCGGTGATCGACAGCATGCTGGGAACACTTAACCTAATCGCCCTTATCGCCACCTTTGCAGCCGCTTTCGGCGCCTTTGCGTTTCTGAAGGAACGGAAATGGCCTGAATGGGCCAGTGGCGCCGCGGCGCTGCTCGCGTTTGCGGCTGTTTCAACGGCATGGCTTCTCGTTTATCGCGCAACCGGATTTCCCGGGTGGATGCGGTGGCCCACTCAACTATTTGCTCACTCGACTACCGAACCTAGGCAAATCTCCACTGCGATCCCTTCGCAAATCAGCGGTTCCGAGATTTTCGAAAAGCCCGGTTACTATTCCCTCAATATCAAAGGATGGCAGCACAACACTACCCCGGCGGGAGACGTCTTCATTTGCTCTACCTGCGGCGCCCAAATCCAAGTGCAGCTCGATTACGGTCCAGAATTGGATTCTGACGCGATCTACCACAGCAATAAAGAGTTCTTAGCCGCGCTCGGCACTGAGAACGCACAGAAGGACTTCGCGGAGTCACTACTCCGCAAAGCCATTCTGCTGCAATCGGGATTCACGATTTCGGTTGAAATGGTGGGCCTTTCGACGATTGGCGGTTTGGAGGTGCTGCAGTTCTCCGCCGTCGTAGAGATGCCTCCTACGATCTCGCATGACAACACCATGGTTGCCATTCATAAGAACCGCATCATGAAACTGACCCTTAATTACTTCGACGGCGCTATGAATGACAACACGCGTGCAGCTATTCATGAACTGTTTTCGAGCCTTAGGTTTGTCTGAATCAGGGCTAACAAGTTGTTCCAGCCAATGTCCCAGCCGCGCTTCGCGCGTCTGGGCCGCGGCTGAACAACGGCGTTAGCAGTATTACGCCGATGGATCTGAACCTTCTTGCCTCGCTGATAGAAAGGCTTCGTGCACAGTCAATTGGAGACCCCGAGTGGGTCGGGTCAAAGCGAGTCTTTGAATACTCGGTCCAAAGCGTGGAAGTTGTCGTGGTTCTTAAGTTGGTCAGAGCCGGGCAGGGAATTCATGCTCTAGAGCTACTCTGCCGTAGTGGACTTTTCGTAGATATGGGTGCCATTTGGAGTGCGGTCGGTAAATTGGATACCGTGAGCCGCTCACAGTTGCAGCACGAACCGGCTGGCTGATGTGGGATCGGTTTTGATTCTCTCCTCCAGTTCACACGG
>JBGPCS010000123.1:0-7391 GCA_041481875.1 Sulfurifustaceae bacterium | reverse complement strand
TGGACGTGTCGATCCCGGTCGGCCTCCTCACGTGCGTCACCGGCGTATCGGGCTCGGGCAAGTCGACTCTGATCAACGACACTCTGTACGCAGCTGCGGCGAGGCACCTGTACCGGTCGCCGACCGAACCGGCGCCGCACCAATCCATCGACGGACTCGATCAGTACGACAAAATCATCGACATCGACCAGTCGCCCATCGGCCGCACGCCGCGTTCCAATCCGGCGACTTACGCCGGCCTGTTCACGCCGATCCGCGAGCTGTTCGCCGCCACGCCGCAGGCGCGCGAACGCGGCTACGGTCCCGGGCGCTTTTCCTTCAACGTCCGCGGCGGGCGCTGCGAAGCGTGCCAGGGCGACGGCTTGATCAAGGTCGAGATGCATTTCTTGCCGGACCTTTACGTCGCCTGCGACGTCTGCCAAAGCAAGCGTTACAACCGCGAGACGCTGGAGATCACATACAAAAATAAGAGCGTGAACGAAGTGCTGAAGATGACCGTCGAGGAGGCGTTCGCCTTCTTCGAGCCAATCCCGGTGCTTCGCGCCAAGCTCGAGACGCTGATGGACGTCGGCCTCTCCTACATCACGCTCGGTCAAAGCGCGACCACGCTCTCGGGCGGCGAAGCGCAACGCGTGAAGCTGGCGCGCGAGCTGTCGAAGCGCGAGACCGGCCGCACGCTCTACATCCTCGACGAACCCACGACCGGCCTGCACTTCCACGACATCAATCAATTGCTCGCGGTGCTCGTACGCCTACGCGACGCCGGCAACACCGTCGTCGTTATCGAACACAATCTCGACGTCATCAAAACCGCCGATTGGATCATCGACCTCGGCCCGGAAGGCGGCGACGGCGGCGGGCGCGTGATCGCAACCGGCACGCCGGAGGAGATTGGGTCGAACGCGGATTCATATACCGGAAAGTTCTTGCAGCGGGTGCTGCAGCGCGACGCGGAACCGAAACGAAAAGCCGGCTAGCCGCTTATTCCGCTCCGCTACGAAGAGAAGTTCTCGGTAACGACAGCATTGAAACTACATAACCGCTAACGTTGGGGTGATTCCGATGCGCATCGTAAAGTTCGGGTTACTGGCGCTCGCGTCGATCGTCATCGGCGTGATCGCGTGGGTCTACGCGTTCCCGGAAAAAGCCGTCCAGCTCGCGGTCGACACCGAGCGTTCGCGCTCGGGACTCGTCCGCAAGGAAATCATGCTGCCTGACGGCCTGCGCTATGTGTATCTCGATGGCGGCCAGGGCGAGCCGTTAATGCTGCTACACGGGTTCGGCGCCGACAAAGACAACTTCGTGCGGGTGGCGCGCTTCCTGACGTCGCGCTATCGCGTAATCGCGCCCGATCACATCGGTTTCGGCGAATCCGCGCGCCCGGCCGATGCCGACTACGCGCCGCTGGCGCAAGCGGAACGCTTGCACCGCTTCGCGCTTGCTCTCGGCATCGGACGCCTGCACCTCGGCGGCAGCTCGATGGGCGGCCACATCGCGATCACCTACGCCGCGCTCTATCCCACCGAGGTCGCGAGCCTTTGGTTGCTCGACCCGAGCGGCGTGTGGAGCGCGCCTACCAGCGAGGCGCAGAAAATCCTATCCGAGACCGGACGAAACCGATTGCTGGCTAGGAACGAGGACGAGTTCGCGCAACTCCTCGCCTTCGTCATGAACGATCCCCCGTTCATCCCGAGGCCGATGCTCAACGTACTGGCGCGGGAGCGCATGAAGAACCTCGCCCTAGAGGAACGAATTTTCAAAGCGATCCGCGCCGACTCCGTCGAAAAGCGCGCGAACGGCATGTCGATCCCGACACTGATCGTCTGGGGTGACAAGGACCGCACGCTCCATGTCGCGACCGCCGATATCCTTCATCAGTTCATGTCGCGCTCGCAGGTGATCGTCATGCGGGGTGTCGGTCATCTGCCGATGATTGAGCGGCCGCAGCAAGCGGCGGAGGACTATTTGGCGTTTCGAGAGTCGATGTGAAGCGGGGTGAGCGCCCCACAGGCGCTCACGCTCCTCATCATGTCATCCGCCACCATAACCGTCCGCCCAACCTCGACTCTCACGCTCACCGAGTGGACCGAACTGTGGCGACTGACCGATGCGTTTTACGAAACCACACGAGACCACGCCGAAGCGAAGCTCGGCCAACACCGGCACATCGCGCTATTTCGATCCGACGATGATGGAGCGTTGATCGGCATGGCCGCGATCGACGTCTATCCGGTACGCTTCGAGGCGCGTGAGTTGGCGGTGATCTTCACGTCTCACGTTCTGCTCGACGAGCGCTACCGGGGGCTGAATCTGATCCAACGTCTGGGGCTACGATCTTTCCTGCGAGCGCGGGCGCGGTTTCCGTTCCGGCCGATCTATTGGTTCTTCGACACCTTCAGCTACAAGAGCTATCTGCTCCTGCCGCGCAATTTCAGCGAATTCTGGCCGCGCCTCGACCGCGCGACGCCCCCTCGGGAGCAAGCCCTCATCGACCGCCTGGCGCGGGAGAAATACGGAACCGCCTGGCAACCTGAAACCGGCGTCGTCACCCGCTCCGGCTTGAAGCGACTACGATCGCACGCGGCACCGGTGGACGAAAATCCGAGTAAGAATCCGCACGTGCAATTCTTCGTGGACATCAACCCCGGACACGCGGGCGGCGATATGCTGGTGTGCTTGTGCCCGCTCAACTCAGCCAACTGGTTTAGCGTCGCGGCGCGCGCGCTTCACCGCATGATACGGCGTCGCGTTGACCGGTCGGCCTCTTCACATTTAATTTGATTCCCGCGCTTCGACAAACGCAGGCGGCGGATTAACGATGGCGAGACCTCGTCATAGGGACGTCAGCATGGGACTTCCGGTCTAGAGAGTCACATCTAGAGTTGGTCAAAGGAGCAGATCGCTATACAGAATGCGGTTGCGTTCGCGAACAACGACATCATCACCATCGCCTGGAGTTACGGAAACAAACCCGCCGGATGCATGGGGTTTGCGCTTTACCGCATAGACACCAAGAACAATAAGGAGACGCCGCTACCGAGCCACGCGGTCTTCAAGGGCTACCAGATAAAGCCGGGTCAGACGACGGCCGAATTCCCGCTCCAAAAGTTTAACTGGAAGGATCCGTATGCGCGCCTGGCGGCGGAAAAGTCCGGGAAGCGCAAGTTCCGCTACAAAGTTGTACCGCTCGCGGGCACCCCCGGGGCATCTCAAACCGATGACCTCACTGCCGCACATCATTTCCAATTCCAATCAAGTAGAAATCGCGCCGCAGGTCTCGAAAGACATCGATGCGTTCTTCAACATCGGTCACAACAAGTTCTTGGTTTACGTCGACCACGGCGGCGCCGCGCGGGCGGTGCTGCTCGGCTCGACGAATTGGACCTCGACCGGCTTGTGCACCCAGACCAACAACACCCTGGTGATAGAAAATCGGAAACTCGCCGAACGCTACTTGGATTATTGGAGCCAACCGGCGGCGGATACCAAGGCCGCGAAGGGCGATCCTAAGGCACTGCAAGCGGCGAAACTCCGGACCTGGGACGCCAGCCCAAAAACCATCGCGCTCGCCGGGGACGCCGCGCTGCAAAGCTGGTTTTCGCCCAACACCCCCGGCGCGAGAAAAGCGGCGCGAAGCGCGCGATCCTCTTCCTCGCGTTCTATCCGGGTGCGCCGTCGATCGCCAACTGGGCGGCCGACGCGCTGCGCAACGACAAACGTTTGTTCGTGCGCGGATGCGTAACCAACAAGTCGGCGTCGGAAGGTTTCTATTACGAGCTAAGGGGGATGACGCCGCCAAAGAAGATCAAAGGCGTGAAGACGCCGATTAAGCCGGACCCGCGCGTCATCGCCGCCGAAGCGTTCGACGGAAAAATCATTCCGACCGGCTGGCAAAAGGAGCAGTTGAACGCCGGGTTCGCGATCATCCATGACAAGATTTTAGTGATCGATCCGTTCGCGGACAACTGCGTCGTCGTCATCGGGAGCCACAACCTCGGCTACAAAGCGTCGTACGATAACGACGGGAATCTCGTGATCATCGAAGGCAACAAGAAGCTATATAGCCGCCGCTTACGCAACTCACGTGTTGAACGTATACGATCGCTTCGCGTGGCGCTACAAAGTAAAGCGCGAGGGTAGCAAGGGCGCGGACCAATCTCTGAAGAGCGCCCCAACGAGTGGCTAGACCAATATTTTGACTCCGACGGAAAGATCAAGACCGCGCAACTGAAGTTCTGGATGCAGGCAACCGCGTGAGGTCTGCGAACCGCGAGCAGCGCGGACACCCATCTCGCGCCTTCGTTCCTCGGGAGGAGAAACGCAACCGTTAGTGGTCTTTCTTCACCAGATGGGCGTACTTCTGATCGTAAACTTTCTGGTAGTCGTCCAGGTTTTCCGTCAGCATGCGCCTATATTCACCCGAGAAAAATTCCATCGCCGTTTCCCGATCCGACTGATATTTCTTCAGATCCTCTGCGTGCGAGGCGACGACGAAGGAGTTGAACCGCGCCGCCGCGTATAACAAAGCCATGTTTACGTTCTCGCGCGACACGGTTTCGCTTTGTTTGTTGGCGAGATGAATGAAGCCGTCCACCACGGCTCGAAACTCCTTATCAACGTCTTTGTCATCGCTCATAATCTGATCTCGGTAGTGGCGTTCGGGCTCGCTGATATCATCTTCCGTGGAATTGAGATATTGACAGGTTTTAACCAAACAGCGAAATGAAACGCATGCTGACAGCGCTCTTTGCGGTCCCGATCGCTTACGGTCTGCTGGTGCTGTTGATTTATGGCATGCAGGACCGGCTGGTCTATTTCCCAATACGCGAACTGGCGGGCACGCCGCGCACGCTGGGCTTCGACTACGAGGACGTGTGGCTCGCCACGGAAGACGGTGTGCGCTTACATGGCTGGTTCGTCGCTGCACCGTCCGCACGTGCGACGATTCTGCACTTCCACGGCAACGGCGGGAATATTTCGCACCGGCTGGAGCGCGTAGCGATCTTCCGACGGCTCGGCTTGAACGTGCTGCTCATCGACTACCGCGGGTACGGGCGCAGCGACGGGAAACCGAGCGAGGAAGGCACGTATCGCGATGCGCGCGCGGCGTGGCGATATCTGATGGAAAACCGCGGCCTCGCGGCATCGGCGATCGTGCTGCACGGTGAGTCGCTGGGTGGCGGCGTGGCGACACATCTGGCAGCGGAACGTGCGCCGCGAGCGCTCATTATCGAGTCGAGCTTCAGCTCGATGGTCGCGCTGGGCGCCGAGGTGTATCCGTGGCTGCCGATCCGATGGATCAGCCGTTACACCTACGCGTCAGCGGACAACCTCGCGCGCGTGCGCGCGCCCGTGCTTGTCGTCCACAGTCGCGACGATGAAATCATTCCGTACCACCACGGCGAGACCCTGTACGCCGTCGCGCGCGATCCCAAACAATTGCTCACGATACGCGGTGACCACAATGGCGGTTTTCTTTTAAGCGGCGATGAGTACGTCGCCGGAGTTGACGCCTTTCTACAGAACGTCGAAAGGGAGTAACGGCGTTACCTGTTCGCGACCGCGCAACGAGGATCAAGATAATTTAGATGCGCGGAAGGCCGGTAGAGATTAGCCATCGACAACCGACACCTCTATGCCCAACCGCAGCTCGAGGATTCGCGCGGCGTTGCCCTGATTCGCGGAGATCTCTACCAGTCCGTTCGAGTTCTCGTGCCAAAACGGCCGCCCCAAAGCAACGGCGGAGAACGTTGGCGCGTAGCGAAGCTTTTGCCCGCCAATCAGTAGCGTCGCGCCGTGATCGAGCGAACGCGCGCGTAGCCCGGTCACGGCGTTGCCGTAATGGTCGATGTAAGCGATCGCCGGCCAATCCTCGGGCCAATCGCCAGGCGGCGTTATCAAATCACCGGCGATAGACGCCGGCCAATTTCCACGCGCCAGACGTGCCGCGACCGGCGCGAACAGATCGCGCCCGTGGAAACTCGAGGACAATCGCTCGGGTCTCCATTGAATGATCCGAGTCTCCGCGCATGTCGATCGGCGCACCAGGATATGAAAGAGCCCGTTGTCCGGGCCAACGTACCAACGGCGCTCGGCATGCACGATGACGGCGCGGCGATCGCCGCCCACGCCCGGATCGACGACGCAGGCGAATACCGTGCCTTCGGGAAATTCGGTGGCGAACGCCGGCAACAGATAGGCAGCGGCGCGGATGTCGAAATCAGGAACCGTGTGAAGCAGGTCGACGATTGGTACACCGGGCGCCTCGCGCGCCAGAACCGCGTGTATCTGCCCGACGTAAGGATCCGCAACGCCGAAATCGGTATAGAGAACGATCATGCAAACCTCTCGCCGATAGCGCGACACGATGTCGGCACTCGCCCCCAATAAAAAAGCCGGGCAGCGCCCGGCTTCATTGTAGCTCCGGCTCGATCGGCTTACGCCGTCGCCTTCTTTTTCTTCTTGGTGGTCGCGGCCTTCTTAGTCTTGGCGCCGGCCGCCTTCTTGGTTTTCGTATCGGCGGATTTCGCTTTTGCCGCTGGCTTCTCCTCGGGCGGCTTTTCCGTCTGTGCGGCCGGCGTACGCTCGACGAGCTGCACGATCGCCATGGGGGCGGCATCGCCCGGGCGATAACCGGACTTCAGGATGCGCAGATATCCGCCGGGGCGGGTCTTGAACCGTTGCCCGAGATCGTCGAAGAGCTTTCCGACGATGTCGCGATCGCGCAGGCGCGCGAACGCGAGGCGGCGATTCGCGAGGCTCGGATCCTTGCCGAGAGTGATGAGCGGCTCGGCGACGCGACGCAGCTCCTTCGCCTTCGGCACGGTGGTCGAGATCTGCTCGTGACGGAACAGCGACACCGTGAGATTGCGCAACATCGCTTCGCGATGCGCGCTGGTCCGGCTCAACGCTCGGCCGATATTTCGGTGGCGCATGGGTTATACCGTGATCTGCGGTTGCGGCGGCGGGCGCTGCAATTTGTCCTTCAGCTGCGGCGGCGGCCAGTTCTCGAGCTTCATCCCGAGTGAGAGCCCGTGTTGCGCGAGCACGTCCTTGATCTCGGTGAGCGACTTCTTGCCGAGGTTCGGCGTCTTCAATAGCTCGAACTCGCTGCGCTGGATGAGATCGCCGATGTAAAAGATGTTCTCGGCCTTCAGGCAATTAGCCGAACGCACCGGCAGCTCCAGATCGTCGACCGAGCGCAGCAGGAGCGGGTCCATCTCCGGTTCCTTCTTAAGTTCCTGCCGCTGATCCGGGCTCTTTAGATCGACGAAGATCGAGATTTGATCCTGCAAAATGTTCGCTGCGCGGCGCACCGCTTCCTCGGGGTCGATCGAGCCGTTGGTCTCGATGTCGAGCACGAGCTTGTCGAGGTCGGTGCGCTGTTCGAC
>JBGPCS010000122.1:0-7447 GCA_041481875.1 Sulfurifustaceae bacterium | reverse complement strand
GAACAGAACGCGAAGACGTTTCGCGACGGCTGGTTTCACACCGGCGATGTCGGGCGGCTCGACACCGAGAGCAATCTTTATCTCATGGATCGGCTGAAAGACATGATCATTACCGGGAGCGAAAACGTCTACTCCGTGGAGGTTGAAGCGGCGCTGTACAAACACCCCGGCGTGCATGAAGCCGCGGTGGTCGGCGTGCCGGATGAAAAATGGGGCGAGGCGGTGTTCGCCGTCATCGTTCCCGCGCCCGGCCACACGCTCACGGAAACGCAAATCATCGAGCATTGCCGCAAACGCATCGGCGGCTACAAAATCCCGCGCCGCATGGCTTTCGTCGAGGCGTTGCCGAAAAGCGCGATGGGTAAGATTCTAAAAACGGAGTTGCGCCGAACGTACGGGAAATCGGTGAAATAGTTTCTGGCTGGCCCCTCTCCCTCCGGGAGAGGGGTTGGGGTGAGGGAAGCAGCGCGATTTCTTGCACCGCCGCCCCTCACCTGCTGTACAAGGACGTACGAATGTCGCGCGCGCTGGATGCGCAGGAGCGACCTAACCCTCTCCCGGAGGGAGAGGGAAATTAATTATCAGGGCGCGAGTCGCCGTTGCTTGGCGTTCCAGTGCAATTCCAAATTGGCGATCAGTTGATCGCTCAGATGGCATAACGCCTGCTCGTACGCGTACACGGCCATATAGTTGCGAAACGTCTCGAGCGGCTCGGTCTGCACGCGCATCGCCTTGCGGTTGCCGCCCGCGCTGATCATGCCCGAGCCGACGGCGCCGGCGATGACGCGTTCGATCGCCTCGTCCATCGATTCGCGCGGCACCACTTCGTTCACGATCATGCGCGCCTCGGGACTGTCGGCGGGAAATTTCTTGTCGAACATGATCCCCGCGCGCGCCTGGCGTTCGCCGACGAAGCGCGGCAAGCGCAGATTGGCGCAGCCGGGGATGATGCCTTCCTTGCGCGCGGGCAGATTGAAATACGAACCCGCCTCCGCGATCACGTAGTCCATCACCAGCAGCAACTGGCAGCCGCCGCCGATGGCGAAAGCGTCGACGACCGCGGTCCACGGCTTCTCCAGCGTATTCTCCGGCTGCTCCGGATCGAAATCCTCCAGCGCGTGGCCGCGGTAAAGTTTATTGACCAGGCCCAAGTCCCGCGCAATATAAAAAAGGTACGGAAGCTTGCCGTAATAAACTTTAGTCAGATTTAAACCGGCGTTGAACACACGGCGGCCCTGATAGCGCGAGTGGTCGACGAAATCGCCGCGCAGGACACCGGTTTTCAAGCCGGGGTGTAGCAGAACCAAATCCACCGCTACCTCTTGTGGACCGAGCGTCTCCTGGTCTTCCGCGTTCAAGTACTTCGGGTGCCGCAGATACACAAAGCCGGTCTCACCGCGCGCCTCGACGCGCGCCGATTCGAGCTCCACGACACCGTCGCGCTGAAAATCCTTCAAACGCTGCAGCGCCTCGGGTGTCGGCCGCAACATGCTGTTGATCATGTGCAGGCCGGATGTCTGCGCGGTCAGCAGTTGGCTGATCAAGCAACCTTGGAAAATTTCCAGACCATCCTTGTCCGCCTGCATGCGTTGCATCTCGCGCTGTACTTCGGCGCGCGTCGGCACGACGCCGGGCCAAAGGGTCGCCGCCCGGTAAACCAAGTCGTCGACACGTAGGTGCTGCGTGTAGTTGTCGGTGAGCCTCGCGTAGATGGCTCCGCGGTGCGAGCGGGCGAATTGCCGGCAGAGCGCGGTGGTGAGATTCACCAGCGTCTCGCCGGCGACTTTCTCGCCGGCGTTGCGCCGGGAGCGAAGCGGGAACGCATCCAGCATCGACCAGCCGCGGCGAATCAGATCGCCGGCGGACGCCGCGTCCGCGTCAAGACGAGCGGCGCCGGCGGTATGCGAACACTCGAAGTGCTCGACGTCTCTCAGCCACTCGGCGACGACCGTGGTTGCCAACCCCGCGGCACGCAGACGATCGCGGTGCTGATTCGGCGACGGCTCGAGTTCGTGCATGAGGCATCAATTCTACGCGTTGAGCAACGGGAGCGGCGGAATGTCGGTCGGTCCGATGTCGATGCCCTGCTGCGACAACAGCGTTGTCGCCTGGCCGCGATGATGCGTCTGATGGTTGAACATTTGCGTGACGAGCACCCAGCGCGGCTGCGTTTGGGTGAACCCGTACGTCCCGCTGGTCCACGTCATCGGCTCGCTCAGCCATTGCGCCGTCACACCCGCGGCCCAATCGCAAATTTCCCGGTCCATGGTTTCGCGCACGGCGCGCAGTTCGGCAAAGTCGGCATAAAGATCGACGCCGATCGGCTTGGTCTCGTAGGCCTTGCCGGTGAATCGCACCAGCCACAAGCGGTCGCCGAGGAGAAGATGATCGAGCGTTCGGTGGATCGACTTGAAGAACGCGCCGCGATCGCGCTTGCGCTCCTCGTCGGAGAGCTTCGCGCACGCGACGTAGAGCTTCTGGTTCATCCAGCGGTTGTACTCCGCCATCAGTTGCGGGTGGTTGCCGGTATACATCGCAGTCTCCAAAACCGAACAACGCAACGAACGCGCGCTCCAGACTGGGCGACGTGGACTATATCGCCGGATCAGCGCATCAGTGCGTACGGGCCGCCCTTCTCCAACGCGCGCTGGTACGCCGGCCGCGCGTGGATAGTTTGCAGAAACGCCCAGAGTTTCGGCCGACTGCCATCCAAACCAGCGCGCACGCTGGCCGCTTCCAACGGAAAGCTCATCTGGATATCGGCGGCGGTAAATTCGTTTCCGGCGAACCATGCGCTCTTGCCGAGCTCCGCTTCCATATAGTCGAGATGTAGCTTTATGTTCGGCTCGACGAACGTGCTTTTCGCGCGGCGCGCGATCGCGCGGGCGATCGGGCGGACGAAGAACGGCACCGGTCCTCTTTCGATCCGATCGAAGATGAGCTTCATCAGCAACGGCGGCATCGCCGAGCCTTCCGCGTAGTGCATCCAATAGGTGTAGCGCTGGCGTTCGGGCGTCCCGGCGGCGGGAACGAACTTGCCGCCGCCGTAGCGTTGCACCAGATATTCGACAATCGCGCCCGACTCGGCGAGCGTCAGCGTGCCGTCGACAACCACCGGGGACTTGCCGAGCGGATGCACCGCGCGCAGCGACGGCGGCGCGAGATTGGTGTTCGGATCGCGCTGGTAGCGCTTAACCTCGTACGGAACACCGAGCTCCTCGAGCATCCACAATACGCGCTGGGAACGGGAGTTGTTGAGATGATGAACGACGATCATGTTCGCTCCTTTGTTGTTGATGTGTGAAATTGTCTGACGGCGTCACGTTTCGGTATCGCTTCGAGACTCAATCGCCGTCGCGCTTGACGTGCTTCATCTCCGGCATGTCGAAGATCAGACACGTCGTCGTGGCGTGGGCGTAGAGTTTGCCTGCCGCGTCTGTCAGGCGACCCTCCGCCGTGCCGATGCGGCCACCGAGGTTGATGACCTTACCCTCCGCGCGCAACGGACCGACGTCGGGCATGACCGCGCGAACGAAATTAACCTTCAGCTCGACCGTCGTGTACGCCTTGCCGACGGGCAGCATCGATTGAATCGCACAGGCGACGCACGAGTCGAGCAGCGTCGCGGTCCAGCCGCCGTGCACGCTGCCGATCGGGTTGTAGTGCGCGAATCTCGGGTTGCCTTGAAATACGACGCGGCCGAACTGCGCTTCCAACAGAAAGAAATCGAGCGTCTGGCATATCGGCGGCGACGGTAGCTCGCCCGAGACCATGGCGTTGAGCAGGTCGACACCGGCATATTGCGGCAGCGCCGCCGGTGGGATCGGTGCCGGACCGGTCTGGCGGGATCGCGCCGTTCGTTCCCGCTCGAGCCACTGCGCGCGTGCGTCCTGGGTGTCGGACATGAGACCTACCGTTGGGTTGGAGCAGTTTATATACACCGTGGCACGATTTTACGAAAGCACGCCAAGACTACCCGATCGGCGCGATGCGGCGCGCGGGTGTGGGCGGCGCACGAACCCGGCTGCTGTTAAAAAGGCTCGGCCTTGTCCGCGTTTTCGGCGAAGATATGCCTCTCCTACCGGTACGCCCAATAACTATGAAAAGTCGGATCGGCACTCCGCTCTCTCCTACCGCGACCAAGGTGATGCTGCTCGGGGCTGGGGAGCTCGGCAAAGAGGTGATCATCGCGCTCCAGCGGCTGGGCGTCGAGGTGATCGCCGTCGATCGTTATAAGGACGCGCCCGGGCATCAGGTCGCCCACCGCAGCCACGTCATCGACATGACGGACGCGAAGCAGTTGCGACTATTGATCGAGCGCGAGCGTCCGTATTTGGTAGTGCCGGAGATCGAGGCGATCGCCACGGAGGCGTTGATCGACATCGAGCGCGAGCGCATCGCCGAAGTCATCCCGACCGCGCGCGCGGCGCAGCTCACGATGAACCGCGAGGGCATACGTCGCCTCGCGGCGGAGACGCTGCGGCTTCCGACGTCGCCGTATCAATTCGTCGATACGCTCCCCGATCTCACCGCCGCTATCGGCAATGGCATCGGCTATCCGTGCGTCATGAAACCGATCATGTCGTCGAGCGGCAAAGGGCAATCGGTTCTCCACTCTTCCAATGACCTGATGAAAGCGTGGCACCATGCTCAAACCGGCGCGCGCGTGAAGCAGAATCGCATGATTGTCGAAGGCTTCATCGATTTCGAGTACGAAATCACGCTACTGACGGTACGCGCGGTGGGTAAATCGGGAGTGGTCGAGACGTTCTTTTGCGAACCGATCGGGCACATTCAAATTAACGGCGATTACGTCGAGAGCTGGCAACCGCAGCCGATGTCGCCGGCGGCGCTGGCGAAAGCGCGCGAGATTGCCGCGCTCGTCACCGGTGACTTGAGCGGCCGCGGCATTTTCGGCGTCGAATTATTTGTGAAGGGCGATCAGGTGTGGTTTTCGGAAGTCAGCCCGCGCCCGCATGACACCGGCATGGTTACGATGTGCTCCCAGGTTCAAAGCGAGTTCGAGCTGCACGCGCGTGCGATTCTCGGGCTGCCGGTCGATACGCGCCTACGCGAGCCGGGCGCATCGGCGGTAATTTACGGCGGCCTCGAGGCGCGCGCGATCGCGTTCGAGAACGTCGCCAAGGCATTGGAAGTTCCGCAGTCGGATCTGCGCTTGTTCGGCAAACCGGAGTCGCATTTGAAACGGCGCATGGGCGTAGCGCTCGCGAATGGCCCCGACATCACCGAGGCCAGGCTGCGCGCGAAGCTCGTCGCGTCGCGCATTAGGCCGGTAAAGGCGTAGCCGGACATGATCGCGCGCCACCGCCGCGTTCGGCCCGCAAGGTCGCGCATGAACAAATCGTTGCTAATGTTCGCCGTCGCCCGCTGACGATAACGGCCGCATCGTTCGCCGCGGAAGACGAGTCGGTATGGGACAAACTGCGTGCCGGCGGGCAAGTCGTGCTGATGCGCCACGCGCAAACCACGCCCGGCGTCGGCGACCCCGCCGGCTTTCGCATCGATGACTGCGCAACGCAGCGCAATCTCTCGCCGCAGGGCCGAGAGCAGGCGCGTCTTCTCGGTGAAGCGCTGAAAGCACGCGGCGTGCGCGTCGGCGAGGTGTTGACCAGTCGTTGGTGCCGCGCCGCGGAAACGGCGCAGCTCGCGTTCGGCCGCGGCGAGATCTGGCCGCCGCTCGGCTCGACGTTCGATGACGCCGCGAGTCGGGCAAAACGGGTCGAGGCCGTGCGCAAGCGCATCGAATCGTTTCGCGGACCCGACAATTTGTTTCTGATCGGCCACGGCACCAACATTCACACGCTCACCGGCGTGCACCCGAGCATGGGCGGAATGGTCATCGTCACGCCCGGCGGACCGGGCGGCTTCCGCGTGCTCGGACACCTCGAACCCGAAACGGTCCTGCTGACCGGTTCGGGGCGCGCGCGCTGAACGAGAACGCGGCGATGGCACCGTTAGTCGAAACCTCGCGCTGCAAATCGTACGTTCTTCCGGGCGCTGAAATCGGAAGTTAACTGCGTTCTTCCTCAGGGCGTTTACCTCTAAAGCTGATGTGACCTGTCCGGTAAACCGTTCGGCAGGCGTACAGTTGACGGCGACACATCTTTGACATCGTCTGCGCCGCCGCCGATACTTTCGCGCCTAACGGATAAGTCGGCGCTCTCGCTTAATTTAAAGACCGACAAATCTGCGCCGCGGACCGTTTGAGTCTCCGGCAACTAAACCACCACCCATAGACGGCGGTTCTCCCCGCTGAGGAGGAGGCTGTGAAGCCCAAGTTCCCGCGTTTCGCGAAGTTTAGTTTGGTTGCGCTATCCCTCTTGTCATTGTTCGCTCCCGGTATCACTGCACTCGCCGCCGACAACCCGATCGTCGATCCCGACGCGGCGCGGCGGTTCGCAACGCTCCCGGCGGACTTGCGTTTCCCCGAAGGCATCGCCGCGAATCCGGCGAACGGCGACATTTACGTCGCGACGTTCGACGGCGGCGTCGCCAACGCGATTCTGCGCTACAACCGGCACGGACAGCTCGTCGCGCGGAATAATTTCGCCGGCATCACGCCGCTGCTCGGGCTCGGATTCAATCCGCGCGACAACAAGGTTTATATTTGCAGCGTCGATGACTTCACCGTCGGCGGATCGAGAATTCGGCGCATCGCAGCGAATTTCAATTCAACCACGCCGGTGGAAACGGTCACGGTCGTGCCGAGCGTCGGGGCGCCCACACCGCGCACGGTGCCGAACCCGGACGGAAGCAGCGACGTCATCAGCTTCGGCCAAGTCGCGCGCGTGCCGAACGCGCTCACGTTCAACAAGAACGGCGATCTGTTCTTCTCCGATTCGTTCCAAGGCGCGATCTTCCGCGTCAACCAGGCGCATGCGTGCGCGAGTCCGGGGTGCGTGGTACAGACCGTCGCGCACGACGGTCAGCTTGCCACCGCGGGCTTTCCGCCGTTTGGGGCGAACGGCGTCGCGTTCAATCGCGACGAGAGCAAGCTTTTCATCGCCAATACCGGCGATGACCGCATCTTGCGACTCGACATGCATTCCGGCGCGATCGACGTTTTCGCCGAGAGCTTGAACGGCGCCGACGGCATCGTGTTCGATAGCGCCGGCAATCTCTGGGTGGCGCCGAACCAGGCGGATCAAATCGTCGCGTTGAACGCTAACGGCCGCGTGATCGCGCAGCTCGGCGCGTTCCTCGGCATTCGCAAGGACGGCTCGCCGCGCGGGCTGCTGTTTCCCGCGAGTCTGGTCATCGTCGGCGACGATATTTTCGTGACCAACCTCGCGCTGCCGTTGCCCGGCGCGACCGAGCCTGAAAGCGACGTAACCACATGGACGATAGCGCGCATTGAAATTCCGTTTCGCCTTCAGCGCCGTTATTGATAGCGGACAAGGAGCAATAATTTTAGAAAATCTCTGAT
>JBGPCS010000121.1:0-7469 GCA_041481875.1 Sulfurifustaceae bacterium | reverse complement strand
TTTCGGTTGCGTCGCGAGCGCGCGCGCCAGTTCCAAACGCTTGCGATCGAGCAACGGTAGCGAGCCGGAACGCTGATTGGCTTTCGCGCGCAAGCCGGTTTGCTCGAGTATTTCGACGCACGGCGCATACGCGTCCCGTTCCGAACGAAGACTGCCGGCGGTCGCGGCAACCAACAAGTTTTCGAAAACGCTCATGCCCGCAAACGGATGCGGAACTTGGTAGGAACGTCCGATGCCGCGCCGGCAACGTTGATGCGGAGGCGAGCGCGCGATATCCGTGCCGTCGAACAATACGCGCCCGGCGTCGGGACGAACGTCGCCCCCGATCAAATTGAACAGCGTCGTTTTGCCCGCGCCGTTCGGCCCAAGGATGCCGAGCGTAGCGCCGCGCTCGACGTCGAAACTTATCGCGTCGATAACCTTGAGCGCGCCGAAACTCTTGGACACGCCTTGCAGGGCAAGCATTGCAACCAAAGCAGCGCCGGCGCGGGCTAGACCTCGCGGTTACTTGCCCATCAGCTTGAGCGATCCCGCCGTTGGAATCGAGGGCGCGGTCTGGTTGTTGACGATCACCAGATCGTATTTGTACTTCGAGCCCTTGACCCACTGACCGCCCACGAGCGGCGTCTTCGCTACGTTCTTGACGGGCCCGCCGCCCCACGCGACCGGTCCGACGATAGTGTCGAGCTTGCTCGCCGCGAGCGCGTCGCGGATCGATGCCTTCTTGTCGAGATCTTTGGCGCGCTTCAATGCATCGGCCGCGACTTCGAACAGCGCGTGCGCGAATCCGATCGGCTGCGTCCACTGCTTCTTCGCTCCCGCTTCGTAGGCCTCCGCCAGCGCCTTCGCGCTCTGGCCGGTGAGCGAGGACTTGAACGGGTGCGACGGCGTCCACCACACTTCGGTCGAAATGCCATCGCCGAGATCCCCGAGCGACTCGACCGCCGAGGGGAACAGCATCGCCTTGCCGACAGATACGACTTTAGGATTGAAACCTTGTTGCTTCGCCTGCGTCCAGAAGGTTTTGAAGTCAGGCGGAATGACGACACCCGTCACGATTTCCACTTGCGCCTTCTTGAACGCGGCGATCTGCGCGCTGAAATCGGCCGTTAGATTTTGGAAGCGGCCCGGGTCGGTGAGTTTGAAGCCGTCTTTCGTGAGTACCGGCGGGAAGCCGAGCTTTTCATCGCCCCAAGCGTTGCCGTCGCCGTCGTTCGGGAACAGTCCGCCGACGCTCTTGTTCGTGTTCACCGATTTCCACAAATTGGTGAACACGCCGATCACGTCTTCGAGCCCCCAGAAAAAATGGTATGTCCAGTTGAAGCCGACATCAGGCTTGCCGCCGCGTGTGAAGAACCACGGCTGCCACGGTGCGACCGTCGAGATGCACGGTACTTCGTTGATCTCGCATTGGTCGGAAACGGGATTAGTCGTCTCCGGCGTGGATGCGACCAGCATCAAGTCGATCTTATCTTTGAGGATCAAATCGCCGGCCGCCTCGCCCGCCTTGTTGGGATTCGACTGGCTGTCCTTCACCAGAATATCGACCGGATATTTTTTCCCGCCGACGCTGATGCCGTCCTTCAGAAACTCGCGCATCTGACCGATCACGAAGGTGTCGGCTTCGCCGAACGCGGCGAGCGGTCCGGTTTGCGGCGACACGTAGCCGAGCTTGATAGTGCGTGCTTTCTGCGTGCAACCGACGCCGCCGATTCCCGGCAGTGCGGCCGCCGCCCCGGCGACACCGATGATTTTCAGAAAATCCCGTCGCCCGTTCATTCCCGGCGCCGGCTTGTCTCCACGGCGCTTCTTGTTGTCCGAATCGTCGCCCATCTTCTTCTCCTCGTGTCATTGGTGGTATATAAGGATATCGACTCACCCCTCGCCACTACGCCAACGGCGGCGGTCGTCGACCGTAAAACGCGTCATCCAACAATCGACGTATCGCCGCCCGCTCGATCGGACGCGGATTGGGATACGGCGCCGCCGCCGCGATCTCGGCCGCCTGATCGAGATCGCTCGCGTGCATACCGATCTGCTGCAACGTCATCGGCGCACCCAACTCCGCGGCTAGATCGTACAAGCCGCTCGCGGCGTCTTCGGCTCGAAGCGCGCGCTGCACGCGCGCCATCGCGGGAGGTGCGGCTGCGCGATTATAAGCCGTTGCATGCGGAAGAATCACTGTGTGCGTCTCGGCATGGGGCAGATTGAAACTACCGCCGAGCGTGTGACACAGCTTATGGTGCAGCCCCATCGCAACGGCGCCCAGCACCGCGCCGCACAGCCAGGCGCCGTACAAGCAATCGCCGCGCGCTGCTACGTTGCCCGGTGCAGCGACCACGCGCGGTAGATTTTCCGCCAACGCGCGGATGCCTTCTTCGGCCATGAGCGAAATAATCGGGTTCGCGTCGGGCGCATAGAGCCCCTCGACGGCATGCGCGATCGCGTTCATTCCGCTCGTTGCCGTCAGCTGCGCGGACAACCCGAGTGTCAACACCGGATCGTAGATCACGGTTCGCGGCAGGACGCGCGGATCGCGACCGGTCTTTTTCAATCCGCCTTCGGTGATGCCGTAGATCGGAGTCACCTCTGAGCCCGCGTACGTCGTCGGAATCGCGAGAATCGGTATAGACGACTCGAGCGCGATCGCCTTGCCGAGACCCGTCGTCGAACCTCCGCCGATCGTCACCGCGCAATCGGCGCCGACTCGCCGCGCCTCCGCTACCGCGGCGCGCGCGATTTCAATCGGCACGTGCATCACCGCCTCGGCGTACACACCGGCGGCGCGCGGCCCCAGCATCGCGGAAACTTTTTCGGCGTCCGCCCGTTGTTGCGGTGTCGATAGCACCAGCGCGCGCTTCGCGCCGAGACGATCGACTTCTTCCGACAGCTGGGCGAGCGTACCGGTGCCGAAAACCACACGCGTCGGTAAACTTTGATAAACGAACGAGAGCACGCGTAGCAACGTTCAGTCGGCTGCCGAGTGCGCCCCCTCCCTACCCTCCCCCGCAAGCGGGGGAGGGGAAGGGGCACGGAGCTTGAGCACACGATCAATTTCTTCGAGCACGGCGCGAGTTTCCTGGAGCACGTCATGATCCCAAAATCGCAAAACCGTAAATCCTTTCGCCTGCACTCGCCGATCGCGCGTCATATCTTTCTGGCGCTGTTCTTGATGTTGACCACCATCAATCTCGATCACGACTTTCGCTTCTAAGCAGGCGAAATCAGCGATGTATCCTGCTATCGGCACCTGACGTCGGAAACGGTAGCCCTGCAAGCTTCGACGCCGCAAGTACCGCCACAAAAACCGCTCGGTGTCGGTCGAATCATTTCTTAGGCGACGCGCATGTCGGTGAAGAAGACGATTCCGGGTAAATTTCTCCTCCCCCGCTGCGGTGACGTGCAGGGACGCACTAAGATCGCGTAAGACAGGAAGTCGAGAGCGATCCAGAGGGTTAGGGTGGGGGAATTTCGAAGCCACGACGTTGGCGCTACCGCGGATAGTACGGTGGCAAGTTCGCATCGACGTTGACCCACACCGATTTGACTTCGGTGTACTCGTGCATCGCCTCGAAGCCCATCTCGCGCCCGTAGCCGCTCGCGCCGACGCCGCCGAAAGGCGATGCGGGACTAACGCGCTTGTAGCAGTTGATCCAGACCATGCCGCTGCGCATCGCTTGCGCGAAGTGGTGCGCGCGTTGCAGGTTCGACGTCCACAAACCGCCGCCCAAGCCGTACTCGGTGCCGTTGGCGATCGCGAGCGCTTCGTCGTCGTTCTTGAATACCGTCACCGTCACGAACGGGCCGAACACTTCTTCCTGACAGACCCGGTCGCCCGGCTTAGCGCGCACCACGGTCGGCTCGATGTAGCAGCCCTTCGACAAATCCGCGCGCGTGGGCGCCTTGCCGCCGGCTAGAATCTCGCCGCCTTGCTGTTGCGCAACCTTTATATAGTTCACGACGCGATCGCGATGCAGAGTTGAAGTAAGCGGTCCCATCTCGGTTGTCGCTTCGAGCGGGTTCCCAAGTTTGATCGAGCGCGCAAGCGTCAAAAATTTCTCGGTGAACTCTTCGGCGATCGACTCGTGCAGCAGCAGCCGCGACCCGGCAATGCACGCCTGGCCTTGATTGTGAAAGATGGCGAACGCCGAACCGTTCACCGCGGCGTTGACGTTCGCATCGCCGAAGACGATGTTCGCGCCCTTGCCGCCCAGCTCGAGCTGCACGCGCTTCAACGTGTTGCCGGCGATTTGCGCGATGCGCTTGCCGACGGCGGTCGAACCGGTGAACGCGATCTTCGCCACGTCCGGATGTTCCGCCAGCGCTTGGCCGGCGGTGTTGCCGAAACCGGGGAGTATATTCACCACGCCCGGCGGAAAACCTACTTGTGCCATCAGCTCGGCGACCTTCAAGCTCGACAGCGGTGTCAGCTCCGCCGGTTTCAATACAACGCAGTTGCCGGCCGCGAGCGCCGGCGCCATCTTCCAGCCGGTGAACATCAGCGGGAAATTCCACGGCACGATTTGTCCGACCACGCCGATCGGTTCGCGCAGCACATAGTTCAAGAAACCGCTTTCGACCGGAATGACGCTGCCTTCGTATTTGTCCGCCATACCGCCGAAATAACGGTACGTGACCGCCGTGCGCGGCACGTCGAGGCCTTTCGTGTCGCGCACGGGATGTCCGGTGTCCGTGCTTTCGAGTACCGCGAGCTCTTGCGCATTCGCCTCGATCGCATCGGCGAGCTTGAGCAGCAACCGCCCCCGCTCCATCGCGGACGTGCGGCTCCACTTCGGGAACGCCGCCTGCGCTGCCTTAACGGCCTTGTCGACGTCCGCTTTCGCGGCCATCGCGACGTCGGCGATTTTGCTCAAATCATGCGGATTGAGACTCGGCGCGGTTTCGCCGGACTCGGCGGGAACGAACTTACCATCGATGAATAATTCGGTTTGCATGATTCAACGCCCGTTCAATCTATCCCAATCGACACAACGCTAGCTTCGAGCGCGAGCGGTACGCGTTCGAGCGAAGCGCCGGCGCACGGCCCGTCTTCGCAATAGCCGTCCTCGAAGCGAAACACCGCGCAATGCGTCGCGCAGTAAATCCGGCTGTGCTCGAACAGAATGAATTTATTCGACTCGGTGTTGAGCGGCGTCGAGAAGTGCGGACAGACGTTGACGTAACCCCACACCTTGCCTCCGCTGCGCAGTACTAGTAGGCGAAACACATCGCGCCCCTCGCCGAAGTGAAACTCCCGCGCCGATCCATCCGGGACCTCTTCGAGATCGCAAACCCGCGTACCCGCAGCCGGGGCACCTTCACGCTGGCGCCAGGCCGGTTCGATCGAAGCCGTTAGCACGTCAACCGCGAGCGCTGCGTCCGTTCGAGAAACGCCCTCTGCCCCTACCTCGCCCGGGCGCGGGAGAGGGTCGGGGCGGGGGCCAACCACGGAATCGCGATCTTCAAAATTCCACGGGGTACGGTTTGAGCTTGCCGCTCTCGTAGAGCTTCGGCAGATCCATTCGTGCGTTCTCCCACACCAGCAGCATCGAGCGCTTGGTGGCGAAACCCTGATGGCGGATATCCGCCGGCATCGCCGCGACGTCGCCCGGCTTCATTAGCACCCGCGCGCGCGGTTTGCCGGTTTCCTTATCGGCGACTTCCCAATCGATCTCATCGGAAAGTTGGATGAACCATTCGACGCGATCATTGCCGTGAATGATGGGCAGGATGTACTCCTCGGTGGTCGGGCAGAACAGCGATTCGCGGCACACCGACGTCACCGACGGATTCCACGTCACGTCCGATCGGCTCAGATATTTGAACAAGTTGAACGCGTGGAGCTTGCCTTCGAATCCCGGCTCGGCTTTGATCTCCGGCTCGTCTTGCGCGACGTCCGCGAACGCGCGATTGACCGGCAGTTCGTCGCGCAGCGGCGAATCACCCGGTATGCCGGGCATGCGCTTGGTCGCGACGCGAAACCGCTCGATCGCCGCGATATTGTCGCCGTTCTTAACGCCGGCCCACGTCGCGCCGGTCTCGGCGGGTGCGGCGAACGGATCGAAGCCGGCGTTACACCAATCGCGCAGCATCGCCTTGCAGGTCTCCATCGCGATCGGCGAATCGAATTGCTCCACGTACGACAATCCGGCTTTGTGATATGCCTCGTTGTAACGACCGGCGAAAAATTCGACGCGGCCGTAGAGGTTGCGGCTGCCGAACATGCCGTCGAAGTTCACCCAGCCGTAGAAAAATCCCCACGCGACGTCGCGCATGAGCGCGCGCAGAAACGCATCGGCCGACATGCAATGCTGCTGGCGCGCGCCCTTCGCAGGCCAGGTGATGGTGACGAAATATTCATCGCGCTCGAATAGAAATTGTCCGAGCTCGAATTTGCGGTAATGCGTCCTCGGATCGGGCGCGCTCGCCTTGACCGGCGGCGAGGTCTTTGCCGGCGCCGTCGCAACATTGGGTTCCAGCATTGCCATAAGGAATCTCCTAAATAAATCGAGCGCGCTACTTAGCGCAGATCTCCGACCATTTCTGTACCGTCAGGTCGCCGACGAGAGTTTGGATCAGCAGCACGCCAGGCCCAGCGGATGAGAACTGATAGGCCGCGCCTTTGGGCAGCAGCGCCTGATGGCCGCGTTTCAATCGGATCGTGCCCATTTTTTTACCTTCCGGATTATCGGAAAGCTTCACCGTGCCGTCTTTGCCGGATGGAACCGGACTCTTGGCAAGCTCTACTAGGTTTACCGTGATATCGCCGTCCATCACCACCGCGAATTCATCGTGCCCGGCGGTAAACCAGGGCGACGTGCCTTCCGCGCGCACCGCCTCGACGACGTATTCCAGGTTCTTGGCAACCGCGACTTTCTCGTACGGCTTCGACTTCGAAGCGACCTCGAACACGTTCGAGTAACAATAATACTTCGGGTTATCGTTGATGATGCTGAGCCGGCCTTTTTCGTACTTGCCGAGCGAGCCGAACACGGTGGTGTATTGAGGCATAAGCCACCTCGTAGTTGAAGTTCAGATACCGAACAACTATTCTGATCGCGAACTTTAGAGGCTGGGAGTTAACCACCCCCGAAATTCGCCGTCAACATTTATCGAAACATCAGGGGAATTCGTTCAACACACCCATGGCTACGCAGATGCACACCAACCCAACGTCGCTGAAACCCGGCGACAGCTATGTACAGTCTTTCGCACGCGGACTCACAGTCATCCGCGCGTTCGGCACCGAAGCACCGCGGATGACCTTGTCCCAAGTGGCAACACGCACCGGGTTAACGCGTGCCGGCGCACGACGAATTCTGCTCACGCTCGAAAACTTGGGCTACGTCGCCGCCGAGGACAGGAAGTTTTTTCTCACGCCGAAGATTCTCGATCTCGGATATGCCTATCTATCGACCGCGCCGTTTTGGATTCCGGCCGAACCGGTCATGGAACAACTGGTCGCCGAG
>JBGPCS010000120.1:0-7481 GCA_041481875.1 Sulfurifustaceae bacterium | reverse complement strand
GAACTTCAACTCGAAGTCTATCGCGACGGTAGGTTCGAGCTGCTGCGGATTCGCCTCGACGAGTAAAGGACGGCGATGCCCCGCTCGGCGATGTGCCGGCTTCCTTGGCCCTTCAGCACGCGGCGCCGGTCGATCCGTTGATCGCGCCGCGGGGCCCTGCGGCCCCGGCTGCCACCGCGGGGAAACCGCACGAAATTGACTCTGCCCGGAACCTCGCTTATATATCTTTCAGGAGTTCCCAATAAGAAGATTCGGCCGCGAATTAGCGAGCCGGAACCCGGATCGAGGGTAGCAACTCGGGATTTTGTTAGGGGGTTCCCATGACGGCGGCTGCAGCAGCGGCTCATCCCTTCGGCGTGCTTTCCGCGCACACGAAGGATCAAATGTATTTGGTACGGCGCGGCCACGTCTTTACCAGTCCCTGGGTTGTCGCGGAAACGACACGATTTTCCGCGTCCATACTCCTGACCGCGAAACGCTCGCCCTTCGAGATGTCGATCAACGGGTGCGCGGACCGCTATCGAGCGGTGGCGGTCAAACCTCTGGTCAAACGCCATCTGCGCGCGGAAGACGTGCAGCTCGTCAGCATCGGCATCAGCCCGAGTCACCGACATTACCGCCAGTTCCGCGTCCTCGGTTGTCCGGGCCCGGGGTACCTCGCGCTGCCGCGCGACGCGTATACGGATTTCGACATCCCACTCCAGGCAGCCTACAACGGAACGCTGACGATCGATGCGGCGCAACAACTATTCGAGGACATCGTAGACCTCACCGTCGCCTTCTTTCCGAGACTGAAACGCGCCGACCCACGCATCGAGCGCGCGCTCGAAATGCTCCAGGAAAAACCGCACTACCCGCTCACCGAGCTCGCCGACGCGGTTGGACTTTCCTACGACCGCATGTCGCACTTGTTTGCCGATGCGGTTGGGCTGCCACTGCGCAGCTACACGCTGTGGCAGAAGTTGCGCGTCGCGTCCTCCCTGTTCCATCGCGGGATGACGCTGACGGAGATCGCCGTCGTCGCCGGTTTCACCGACTCGGCGCACCTGTCGAACGCCTGGCTAAAAGCCTATGGCGCTTCGCCGTCCTACTTTATTAACAGCGATTGCGTGGAAGTGCGCGCGTTCCCGGGGCGCGCGGTACGGCGCCCGATACCGGCCCAACGTTTCGCGGAGCGCTAACGTCTCACCGGCGGCCGCGCACGGCCGGCTAAAAAATCCCCTCGCCGCCTAACGTTTAGATTTGGTCCGTAGCGGTCATCTCCATCTGAAAATTTAAGGAACCGGCGTCGACACCGGCTTACCCTGTTCGACGATATAAGTCGCGAGCACCTTCGCACCACCACCGCCGACGTTCTTCGCGGCGTGGATGACCCCCGCCGGAATAAAATACGCGTCGCCGGCTTTCAGCGTCTGCGCCGGCTTGCCGTCGACTTCCAGCATCACGGTTCCTTCCAACACGTAGCCCAATTCCTCGCCGGGATGCGTGTGCTTCCCGACCATTCCGCCCGGCGTGAATTCCGCCTGCGCGACCACGGCGTGCCGATCCTTGGCGCTCAGATTCTGATCTTGCAGCAGCTTGCGGGTGAAGCCCGGCGGCGCATCAGCGCAGAGCGCTTGCACGCTGAAGGTTGCGATGAGCACTGCAAGGGCACCAACGAACGTCCAATTCGATCTTTGCATCGTTACTCCTCCGAATGAGATTCTTGTTTGCTGCGGCGCCTGCAGTCTACCTAAGGAAGCTCCGATTAACTATGATTGTCTACCGCAGAGGACGCGGAGGACGCGGAGGAAATCGAAGAAAATCAATAAAAACCCTCTGCGTCCTCTGCGGTGAAATTAATATTTCAGATCTTCCCTGACTACATCCGCGGTCGCCATAATTGTGTGGCCCCGCGCGCTTGACCTTGCCCTTGGGGCAAGCGCTAGAGTGCACCGCATGGACACGAACGACCCATCTCCCCTGCTGCCGATCGGTGAGTTTGCCGCGGCGACGCAATTGTCACCGAAGGCGCTGCGCCTGTACGACGAGCAGCGCTTGCTGCGACCGGCGATCGTCGATGCCGCCAGCGGCTATCGCTATTACCGCAACGATCAAGTTGCACTCGGGCGCTTGATCCGCACCCTGCGCGAGATGGATTTGCCGCTCGCGGGGATTGCCGACATCGTTTCGGCGGAGCGCGCCCGCGCCGAGGCGTTGTTGCGCGAGTTCGCCCAGGAAGGCGATCGGCGCTTCGCGCGCGAGAAGCGCGCGTTTCAGGCGGCGCTGGCGTTGTTGCATCAGGTGCGCGCGACCGATACGCCGGCGATCGGCGAATGTCTGCGACCCGCGGTTACGGTAGTGGTGCGGCCGTTTGTCGCCGAGCGGCGGTTTCTGCTGGAACGTTTTCGCGGCGAAACCGCGCGCGGTTACGCCGCATTGAGCGATGCGCGATTGGTTCCGGCGGGCGAGCCCTTCTGCGTTCTGGTCGATCCGGTATCGGAGGACGAAGGGAGACTCGAGGTCGCCATTCCGATCCTCGCGCCACCGGCGATGCCGAGCGGAGTCGCCATTCGGCAAATCCCTCCGCGCCATTGCGCGGTACTTGTCGTCGAGCCCCGTGAATCTCGCGGACCGGATTTGACGGCGGCGCTCGACGCGCTCTTCGATTGGTTCGATCGGGGCGGCTATCGCGCGATCGAGCCGCCTGCTGTCGCGTTCATAGCTCGCGACAGTGGCGTGCGCGCGGAAATTACTTGGGCCTACGAGTCGCCATCGGCTCCCGTCGCTTCAGGAGGTGACCCATGACCGATCCCATTCACGCCGACTCTTTATATGCACAGCTCGGCTTGCCCTCCTCCCCGTTGATCGTGGATGTGCGGCATGAAGACGACTATCGGGCGCAACCTCGAATCATACCGGGCGCGCGCCGCGGCGAACCGAAGCATATCGGACACTGGGCGACGACGTTGCCTCGCACTCGGTCGATCGCGGTCTATTGCTCGCACGGCCGGTCCTTCAGCCAGTCGGCGGCCGCGACGTTGGCGGCGCTCGGCTATCAGGCGTCATACCTCGGCGGTGGGATCGAAAACTGGATCAGTTCCGCGCGCGCCACGACGCGCGTGCGCGCGGAGCTGAATGCGCCCGGGGGCTCGCGCTGGATCACGCGCGCGCGGCCGAAGATCGACCGGCTCGCGTGCCCGTGGTTGATACGCCGCTTTATCGATCCGGACGCGCTCTTCTTTTATACGCCGGCACACCGCGTGCGTGCGGATGCGGAAACGCTCCAGGCGCAACCGTACGATATCGCCGACGTCACGTTCTCGCACCGCGGGTCGCGTTGCAGCTTCGATGCGTTCCTCGATGAGTTCGACCTGCGCGATCCGATACTCGACGCGGTCGCGGATATCGTGCGCGCCGCCGACACCGGCGCGTTGGCGCAATCCCCGCAGGCGCCGGGCCTCCTCGCGATCTCGCTCGGCTTGGGCGCGAACGTCACCGACGATGTGTTGCTGCTGGAGCAGGCACTGCCGATTTACGACGCGCTGTACGCGTGGTGCAAGACCGCGCGCGACGAGACACATTCGTGGCCGCAGAAGACGTACTGACGCAAGAGGCACTATGGAAACCGTGACTCTCTATGGATTTCAACGCAGCACTTATGTGAACGTCGCGCGGCTGGCTCTGCACGCGAAGGGCGTGCGGTTCACGTTTCACGACACCGAGAACGAGATGTACGCCACCGAACATCTCGAACGCCATCCGTTCGGCCGGGTGCCAGTCCTGCAGCACGGCAGCTACCGGCTCTACGAAACCAGCGCGATCGCGCTCTACGTGGACGAGGCGTTCGACGGACCGCGGCTGCAACCGGCCGATGCGCGCGCCCGCGCCAAGATGCATCAATGGATCGGAAACCTCAACGCGTACTTCTATCCGTACATGATTTATCATCTCGTGCATGAGCGCATCGTCTTTTCCGAGCTCGGCATCGAGCCCGATGAAACCGAGGTCGCCGCCGCGGTGCCGAAGGCGGCGCGTGCGCTGGCGGTGATGGAACGGGAGTTGGAAGATGGCCGGGCGTATCTCGTCGACGCGGCGCCGACGCTGGCGGATTACTTCATGTTGCCGACCCTCACGGCGCTCGGCTTCGCGCCGGAAGGCAAAAAACTGCTGCATGGCTGTGCGCGAATCGGCGCGTGGCTCGCACGCATGAACGAGCTGCCCGCGGTTTTGCAATTCCGCTCGACACTGCCACCGCGCGCGCCGATCGAGCATGCACGCCGCTGGGTGATCGATCATCGCCCGAAGGCTTGATCACCGATATCCCGCCGACGTCCCTTGAGCGACCGCAATCTCACGAATCGAACGACCGCGCAGACGCCGCCACCGGTGACGTTCACCGAGGCGTTGCGCTACTGGCTCAAGCTCGGCTTCATCAGCTTCGGCGGCCCGACCGGGCAAATCGCGATCATGCATCAGGAGCTGGTCGAGCGCCGGCGTTGGATTTCCGAGCATCGCTTCTTGCACGCGCTCAACTACTGCATGGTGCTGCCGGGACCGGAGGCACAGCAACTCGCGACCTACATCGGCTGGCTCATGCACGGCGCGTGGGGCGGGATCGTCGCCGGTGCGTTCTTTGTGTTGCCGTCGCTTTTCATTCTGATAGCCCTCACGTGGATCTATCTCGCGTTCGGCGACGTGCCGATCGTGGCCGGCATTCTCTACGGCATCAAACCGGCGGTCACGGCGATCGTGCTGTACGCGGCGTACCGCATCGGTTCGCGCGCGCTCACGAACGCCGTGCTCTGGAGCATCGCCGCGGCCGCGTTCGTCGCGATCTTCGCATTCGACGTGCCGTTCCCCTACATCGTGCTCGGCGCGGGCGCGATCGGGTATATCGGCGGGCGCCTCGCGCCCGAAAAATTCCGCATCGGCGGACATGGCGGCGCCGGCAAAAAAACCTTCGGCCCGGCGTTGATCGACGACCTCACACCGCCGCCCGAGCACGCGCGCTTCAAATGGTCGCGCGCGATCGTCTACGGCGCGCTCGGGGTCGGCATCTGGGCGAGCATCGAGGTTACGCTGTACGGCCTCTACGGATGGAACGGCGCGCTCACGCAGATGGGCTGGTTCTTCACCAAGGCGGCGTTGCTCACCTTCGGCGGCGCGTACGCGGTGCTGCCATACGTCTACCAAGGCGCGGTCGAGCACCATCACTGGCTCACGCCGACGCAGATGATCGACGGTCTGGCGCTCGGCGAAACGACGCCGGGGCCGCTGATCATGGTCGTCGCGTTTGTCGGCTTCGTCGGCGGTTGGACCAGCGCGTTGTTCGGCCCGATGTCAGTCGCCGCCGGCATCGCCGGCGCGGCGGTCGCGACATTTTTTACGTTCCTGCCGTCGTTTCTTTTTATTCTCGTCGGCGCACCGGCGATCGAGGCGACCCGCGGTGATATCAAGTTCACCTCGCCGCTCACGGGCATCACCGCCGCGGTCGTCGGTGTGATCCTGAATCTAGCGGTCTTCTTCGCTTATCACGTGCTGTGGCCGAAGGGCCTCTCCTCGCCCGGCGCGCACACCTTGTTCTTTGGATTCGAATGGATCTCCGCGCTGATCGGAGTCACGGCCTTCATCGCGTTGTGGCGCTTCAAGATCGGCGTGATTCCGGTGATCGGCGCGTGCGCGCTGGCGGGACTGCTGGCTCGCTAAGGAAGCTCTGAATGAGTCCCAAAACTATTTCTCACCGCAAAGGCGCAAAGGGCGCAAAGGGTTTTCTCGACAGGAATCTCATGATTTTCTTCGCGTCCTTTGCGCCTTTGCGGTGAATGTTCACTTAAGGAAGGTCTGATTAACTACGCTTGTCCACCGCAGAGGACACAGAGGACGCGGAGGAATTCAAACAAAATCAATACAAGACCCTCTGCGTCCTCCGCGTCCTCTGCGGTTAAGACTAATATTTCAGAGCTTCCTTAATCAGAGGTTCCCTAAGTCCGCGCTTCAATGGCGCCGCGCGGACACGCGGTTTCGATCAGCGAGCGACCTGAGCGTAGGGGACGTGCATCCACCTTTCCAATTCGTCGGCGGGTAAGGGATGGCAGAACAGAAAGCCCTGCGCCAACGTACAGCCGTGGAGTTGCAAGAACGCTCGTTGCTCCTCGGTCTCTACACCTTCGCCGACGACGCTGAGCTTGAGGCTGCGCGCCATCGCGATGATGGCGGCGACGATGGCGCCGTTGTCCGGCTCGGCGGTGATATCCGCGACGAACGAGCGATCGATCTTCAGCGTGTCGATGGGGAAACTGCGCAAATAACTTAGCGATGAATAGCCGGTGCCGAAATCGTCGATCGACAAGTGCACGCCCATCGCTTTCAGCGCTTCGAGCGTGCGCCGTGTATGTAGCGCGTCCTGCATGATCATGCTTTCCGTCAATTCGAGCTCGAGGTAACGCGGGTCGAGCCGCGCCGCGGCGAGCGCGTCGCGCACCACCGCGACCAAGTCGCGATCGCGAAATTGGCGACTCGAGAGATTTACCGCGATGCGCATCAGCGGCATGCCTGCATCTTGCCAGGCGCGCGCCTGCGCGCACGCGACCTGCAACACCCATTCGCCGATCGGGAGAATGAGACCGCTTTCCTCGGCGATCGGAATGAACCGCTCCGGCGGAATCGACCCGAGCTCCGGATCATCCCAGCGCAACAGCGCCTCGACGCCGACCGATCGGCGGGTGTGCGTGACGACTTGCGGCTGGTAGTGCAGCGAAAGGTTGCCTTGCTCCAAGGCCCGACGCAGCTTCACCTCGAGCGACAGCCGATCGTACGTTACCGCATTCTGCTTCCGGTCGTAGAAGAAATAGCTGTGGCGGCCGGCGTCCTTCGCCTGATACATGGCGGCGTCCGCGTTCTTGAGCAGTGCCTCCGCGTCGTCGCCGTCTTGCGGGTAAAGACTGATGCCGAGGCTCGCGGTCACGGCAATGTCGTGCTGATCGATGCGGATCGGCTCGGAGACGGCCGCGAGCAGACGCTCCGCGACGCGCGTGACGTCCTCCAGTTTCTCGACATCCTGCAGCGCGACGATGAACTCATCGCCGCCGAGCCGCGCCACGGTTCCCTCGGCGTCTTTCGTGCCGATTCGAGCCTTGCGCACGCAGCCGACCAGTCGCCCGGCGATCGCTTGCAACAGACGGTCGCCGAGCGCGTGACCGAGCGTGTCGTTGATGCGCTTGAAGTGATCGAGATCGAGAAATAGCAGCGCCACGGTGCGCTTGTAGCGCGCCGCGTTCGTCAGCGCGCCGCGCAGGTGTTCCTGGAACGATTGGCGGTTCGGCAAGCTCGTGAGGTTGTCAAAGTACGCGAGGTAGCGGATGCGCTGCTCGGCGCGTTTGCGCTCGGTGATATCGCGTACGACGCCGACGTAAGCCGCGTGCTCGTCCCCGGCCGCGCGCATCGTCGACACGCCGAGGCTCAGCACCAGCTCGCTCCCGCCGCGGCGCTTGAAGTGATCG
>JBGPCS010000119.1:0-7561 GCA_041481875.1 Sulfurifustaceae bacterium | reverse complement strand
TGCCGCTAGCTCCAACTGAAAACCCAGTCGTTGTTCCCGAAAAAAGTCCACCCAGCTGGACGAGTAGGTGTTCTTCTGCGGTGTTGACCCAATTGTATTGTCGCGATGCCATCCATAATGCGGCTGTGTCACGCGATGCAGGGCGGCAAGCCGTCGGCCAAGTTTTTCCTGGATTGCCGTGCTCGGACTTTCAATTTGTATGTAGTCGAGCGCCAAAAAGGACATGCCGTGAACCACCCCGCAGCAAATAGGGGTTGGCACCCTCAGAACCCTCGTTGCCTGAAGGGCGAGCAACCCAGCGGCCTCGGCGGCGAACATTTCTCGCGCATCGGGATGACCATGCTTCACGAAGTAGCTGGTCGAACCGGTTTCGAGCACCACGGCACCGTTGATGCTCCCGCCCACCACGGGACGCGCCCGCACCAACTTGAGGCTCTGCGCCGTTGCTTTGGCGATATCTCGAAGTACCGCCTGCCAGTGTTCCATAACGGCCTGTAGTTTCGAGGAGTTCAGGGCTTTTGGTAAGGCCTTAGCTCGAAGCCGGCGAGCGCTGAGACCGAATTAAACCTTTGAATTTTTCCAGAAAACGGCACGGTGTGGCATTGGAATTGCAACAGATAACGTATCGCTACCAGCGGGCCAGCCAACGCTAGACATGCCCATCACTTCCACCGTCGACCGCCATGATATTTAACCGCTTTTCCATGCGTGCCAGCGTGGTCGTCACCATCGTGGCGATGGGTGTGCTTTCCCTTCTCATGGCAGCCGTGAGCGGTCGTATCTATCGTGACCACGCGATAGACAACGAGCGCGCGGCCTTGACCGAGCGTGCGCGCGTGAGTGTCGAAGCGATGCGACAGTCTCTCGTCACGCGGGCAGACGGCATCGCAGACGTATTGCAATCGCAGCTCACGAATCACAGCGCAACGGACGCGCGTGATTACGTTCCAAGGACGCTGGACAAGGAACTCGGCCACTACCTCGCATTGGAGCGCGACTTCTCCAACGCCCGAGCGCTGGAGGCACTCGTCGGCTTGCCAGTACGTCTCGTTTCCGGCGACCTAGTCATCTATCAAAGCGCCGACTGGCCAAGTGTCGAACGTGTCGGTCACGTCATCGCGGTTTCGTTAACGGTGGATACCACCCAAACCGAGCCACTCGTGTTTCAAGTCGCGAAGGATGAAAGCGCATTCTTTACTCGCCTGGAACAGACCCGCTATGCGGCATTCTTCGCCGCCGCTGCGGTGACGCTGCTGTTTGTGCTGATCGCATTAGCGTTTCTTGAGCGCACGGCCGTGGGTCCAATACGCGGTTTGCTTGACCAATTGCGTGGCGTACGCGGTGACGAAAGCCAGTTGGGCAATCGCGTTCGAGTGGCTGGAAACCCGGAATCGGTTCAGATTGCCGAAAGCTTCAACGCGGTGACCGATAAGCTCGAGCGGTTGTACGAACAACTCGATCGTATGGCGTACACGGATCCACTCACCCAGTTACCAAATCGAAGTTTCTTTCAAAGCAGACTTGAACAAGCGGTCATCCAAGCGCGGCACGATAGTCGCACGTTTGCGCTGTTCATTATGGATCTCGATAGGTTCAAGGAAATCAACGATACGTTGGGTCACCATATCGGGGACGCGTTGCTGCAGCAGGTTGCTATTCGTTTGCGCGACAAGTTGCGCGAATCCGATACCATAGCGCGCATGGGTGGGGATGAGTTTGCGGTGCTGTTGCCGACAGTGACCGCGAAGCAGGCCGACATGGCGGCGCGGATGCTGGTACAAAGTCTGCGGTCGCCCTTTGCAGTGCAATCGCACCAGCTCGACGTCGGCGTCAGCATCGGGATTGCGCTTTACCCCGACCACGGTGTGGACGTACATACGCTTATTCAGCGCGCCGACGTGGCGATGTACTCCGCCAAACAAGGCGGCTGCGGGCAGGTGGTTTACGATCCGCAAATGGATCGCCACCACCCCGCGCAGCTCACGCTCATGGGAGAGTTGCGACAAGCCATTGAGCAAGAGCAATTCATTCTGTACTACCAGCCCAAAATTGGTCTTGTCGCGAACCGCGTCGTAGGTGTCGAGGCGCTGGTCCGCTGGCGTCACCCAAGCGGTAGGCTTGTTATGCCGGAAGCCTTCATACCGTTGCTGGAGCAGACGGGCCTCATACGTGGGCTTACCGGATGGGTTACGCACGAGGCGCTCAGGATGGCGAGTGAGCTACGTCGCCAGGGCTTTGAGCTCCCGGTCGCGGTCAATATTTCGGCGCGCGACCTGCAGAATAACGGCCTTGCCGAGGAGCTGGCTGAGCAGCTCGCGGTGCATCAAGCAGCCGCCGAGTGGCTTGAGCTCGAGATAACCGAAAGCGCGGTGATGTCCGACATCGCTGGTGCCCATGATCTCTTAACCGAGCTGTCCGATATGGGGTTCAAGGTCGTGATAGATGATTTCGGCACGGGTTACTCGTCGCTCGCGTATCTCAAGCGCCTACCCGTCCAAGCCGTCAAGATCGACAAGTCCTTCGTCATGGGCATGGCGCGGGACGAGAACGACGCCGCAATTGTCTATACGAGCATCGATCTTTCGCACAATCTCGGTTTGCAAGTTGTAGCGGAAGGCGTCGACGATGAAGGCGTATTGATGCGCCTGCGTTCACGCGGCTGCGATGCGGTTCAGGGTATGTACCTCAGCCGGCCGTTGTCGAGCGAAGAGCTAACCTCCTGGTTGGCCAAATCTATCTGGGGATTTCCCACCCGCGTGGCCTGCTGAGGCTCCCCGGGCGGGAACCGATTCTTGGGGGCCCACCCTCTTGTCGGCTGCGCTTATTCACATGTGACGCAAAATGTAAGACAGCGCTCGGAAATCCTCGGTGGAAACATGGGCCACGTGAGTTTGCAGGGACTAAGTCCCAGCCCACAAAAGCATTTTTTTCTAGATCATTTTTTAATCAACCCAACAAAAGAGCGCCAGTTGTCGGCCACCTGATGGCATACGATGTGGCTATCAACAGTGTTATCCACAGAAGCTGTTGATAATCACGCGGCCTTTCCCCGACAACAGGTTAGCGAGTATTGTTGTCGCGGCGTTGAACGTGAATCACATGGTTCCACACTCGGACCGATCTCGGCCCGTGTTAGATTCCACCTCATGACAGCGCGGGTGCAAGTCGCTCAGATTGCTTTGCCCGTGCCCCTCCGTCGATCTTTCGACTACCTTCTGCCGGCTGGTCGATCGTCTGTGCCCTTAGGCGCCCGCGTGCGTGTTCCCTTTGGTCGGCGCACGTTGATCGGCATCGCGCTTGGCATTGGAAATGAGAGCAAGATTCCGATCAGTGAGCTTCGATCGATCGCTGAAGTGATAGACGTTGAGCCGTTGTTGAGCGCTTCGTTCCTTCAGCTGCTCGAGTGGGCGGCACATTATTATCATTGTCCAATCGGTGAGGTCCTGACGGCGGCGTTGCCGGTCCATTTTAGGAAGCGCGACGCGCTTAAACCCGTCGAGTCGCAGTCGTGGAGCGTCACGCCCGCGGGCGTGCACGCGAATCCAGACATACTGAAGCGAGCGCCGCTTCAGCGCCGCATCTTGTTGGCATTGCAGTCTTCGCCGCAAGGTCTGACAACGCGGAACCTCGGGGCGCTTTCTCGTGGTTGGCGCACGACGGTTAAAACTTTCGCTACACGCGGATGGATCAGTCCAGTTGAGCGTGACCCTTTCTTGCCTCAACGCGTCGAGTTGGTACCGGCCCCGACTTTGACGCAGAGCCAAGCGGTTGCGGTTCAGGCCATCCTCGACGCGCGCGGTTTCAAGCCGTTTCTGCTCTACGGGGTTACCGGCAGCGGTAAGACCGAAGTTTACATACGAGTCGTAGAGGGCGTGCTTGCGCGCGGCGACCAAGTACTCGTCCTCGTGCCGGAGATCGGCCTCACACCGCAACTCGTCACGCGCTTTCGTCAGCGCTTTCGGGCTCCGCTGGCCGTGCTCCATTCGGATTTGACGGATCAAGAGCGTGCCCGCGCTTGGATTTCCGCGCAAGCGGGTAAGGCGCAAATCGTCATTGGTACCCGTTCGGCAATCCTGACACCGCTCCCGCGCCTAGGCGCCATCGTCGTCGATGAAGAGCATGATCCATCCTACAAGCAACAAGAAGGGTTTCGTTACTCAGCGCGCGACGTGGCAATCATGCGCGCCAGGCGAGAATCCATTCCCATCGTGCTCGGCTCCGCGACGCCCTCGCTCGAAACGTTGAACCGCGTGCGGCTCGGTAGCTATACAGAACTGATGTTGCGTAGTCGCGCCGGCGGCGCCGAATTGCCGGTCGTCGAGCTGCTCGACATGCGTCGGCTCGCGGTGGAGGACGGGCTTTCACACCCGCTGCGTGCTGCGGTAGAGCAAACCCTGCGGAAGGGCGAGCAAACGTTACTCTTTCTCAATCGCCGTGGGTTCGCGCCCGTCTGGATGTGCTTCAACTGCGCGTGGGTCGCTCCGTGCAGCCGTTGCGATGCACGACTGACCTTTCATCGGTCAAGCGCTCGACTGCGATGCCACCACTGTGGAGCGGATCATCCGTTGCCGAAGAAATGTCCCACTTGCAGCGCGACGGAACTCCGCGCGCTCGGCGAGGGCACCGAGCGCGTGGAGTCGACACTCGAGCGCATGTACCCTCATGCGCGAATCGTACGCATCGATCGGGACAGCACGCGCACTAAGGGGTCGTTGGACGAGAAGCTCGAGCGCGTTCGCCGCGGCGACGCCGATATCTTGATCGGCACGCAGATGTTATCGAAAGGCCACGATTTTCCGAACGTCACGTTAGTCGGCGTTGTTAATGCCGACCAGGGACTTTACGGCAGCGACTTTCGAGCCGCCGAGCGACTGGTGCAGCAGATCGTGCAGGTGAGCGGGCGCGCCGGGCGAGGGACAAAGACCGGCCGAGTGTTGATACAGACGTATCATCCCGCTCATCCGATATTCGCGTCCCTACAGGCGCGAGGCTACGATCACTTTGCCGACTACGCGCTCGCCGAACGACGCCTGGCAGGTTATCCGCCATTTTGCCACTTCGCGTTGTTGCGCGCGGAATCCGTCAAGGCGGAGGCTGCGCTCGCGTTCCTACGCGGCGCGCGCGAACTTGCGCGCCGCTGCGCGAAGGGCGGCGAGGTGCAAGTGATGGAACCGGTACCCTCGCCCATGGAGCGTCGCGCGGGTCGCTACCGCGCCCAACTGCTGATTCAATCGACCGAACGCAAGCCTCTGCATGCGACGCTCGATTGCTTGCTCGTGTTTCTCGACGAAGCGAAGGCAAGAAGGCGCGTTCGCTGGTCGATCGATGTGGATCCGGCGGACATGTATTGAGCGCCAGGGAAGGCGCGCGCGGATGCCTGATCGCCCCATCGAGTCGATCTCACGAGCGCGTGAAGTAGCCGAGGGCGATGCACCTATCGGCGCCGCAGGTCAGGGCAAGAACAACATCGTCAAGTCGTTGAGGAAGCGCCTGCCGAGCGGTGTTGTCCGAACGTCCGAATCGAGCTCGAGCAATCCTCGCTCTTGTGCGATTTGCAGCGGCGTCGCAATCGCATCGAGCGCGAGCCCGGTTCGTTCGGCGAAAAGCGTCAGCGGAAAGCCGTGGCGCAAGCGCAAGGCGTTCAGCATGAACTCGCAGATCAAATCGGGCGCGGCGAGAGTACGAACGACCGATCCAGCGGTGCCGGTGTCTGTGTCTCGCAGATACGCTTGCGGATGGCGTGTCTTCGCGGTCCGGCTAATCTTATCGGCGCTCGAGATCTTACCGTGTGCGCCGGCGCCGATGCCGAGGTAGTCTCCGAACTCCCAATAGTTTCGATTGTGCCGACATTGCGAGCCAGGTTGCGCGTAGGCGGATACTTCGTACTGGTCGTAGCCGTTCTGTTCGAGCCGATGAACGAGGGCTCGCCGCATTTCCTCGATCGTGTCCTCGTCAGGTAGCGGCGGTGGGTGTTGATGAAACGCGGTATTCGGCTCGAGCGTGAGCTGGTAAACCGAAAGGTGCGCGGGATGCAGCGCGATCGCGGTGCCGACATCCGCCGCCGCTTGCTCCACGGTTTGCCCCGGCAAACCGTACATCAGATCGAGGTTGAAGTTAGCGAATCCGGCTTCACGCGCGGCGCCGGCGGCGGCGAGGGCCTCGGCCACGCCGTGAATGCGGCCGAGCGCCATTAATTTCTCCGCCTCGAAACTCTGAACGCCGATGGAAAGCCGATTGACGCCGGCGTCCCGGAAGCCGCGAAAGCGCGAGACATCGACGGTCCCGGGATTGGCCTCGAGCGTGACTTCAGCGTCCGGCGCGATCGCCAGTAGGTTTCGGGCCCGCGTGAGTAACCGTGCAATCGACTCGGGGCTGAAAAGGCTCGGCGTGCCTCCGCCAAGGAACATCGTCTGTATCGTACGGTTCTCAACGGCAGTCGCCTCCGTCGCCAGGTCGCGCAACAGCGCGTCGACGTAACGGCTCTCGGGAAGCTCGCCTTGCATCGCGTGTGAATTGAAATCGCAATAGGGGCACTTGCGCACGCACCACGGAAGATGGATGTAAAGCGAAAGCGGAGGCGGGTGGATAGATGCCATGCGCGGTGCATTAAGGTCGCACGGTCGCCGGAACTTCCGGTGTGCGCGCGATGCTCACGATCTCCGAATGGCTTCGAGCAACGCTCGCAACGCTTGTCCGCGGTGACTCAAGCGGTTCTTTTCGTCGGACGGAAGCTCGGCCGATGTGCAGTCCCGCTCCGGCACCAGGAACACCGGATCGTAACCGAAGCCGTTCGGGCCTCGTGCGGCGGCGGCGATCCGTCCGTTCCACGTGCCGCGTGCCACGACGGGATGCGGATCCTGCTCATCACGCAGGTAGACCATGACGCATTGAAACCGCGCCGTGCGCGCGGCGTCCGGAATATGACGCAGCGCCGCGAGTAGCTTTTCGACATTGGCGGCATCGGTGGCGCCCGCTCCGGCGTAGCGGGCGGACTGCACGCCGGGTGCGCCGCCGAGTGCATCGACCTCGAGTCCCGAATCATCGGCAATCGTCGGGCGGCCGGTGCATTGCGCCGCGTGGCGGGCCTTGAGAAGCGCGTTGTCCAGGAACGCGGCGCCGGTCTCTTCGATGGCGGACACTCCAAAGCGCGACTGTTGTGCCACCTCGATGCCGAGGGGCGCCAGCAGGTCGGATATCTCGCGTAATTTACCGGCGTTGTCGCTCGCAAGGACGATCGTCCGCGTCATCGCTCGGCGAGGGCGCGACGTTGATGGGCGATGAGCTGCTCGATGCCGCCGCGCGCGAGATCGGTCATGGTGTTTAGCTGCTCACGGCTAAAGCTCTCGCGCTCGGCGGTGCCTTGAACTTCGATGAAGCCGCGCGCGTCGTTCATGACGACGTTCATGTCGGTTTGCGCGTTCGAATCCTCGGCGTAGTCGAGATCGAGCACGGGGATACCGCCGCATAGACCGACCGACACCGACGCTACGAAATGTCGCAACGGGTCCCGCGTCAGTGCGTTTTTCTGACGCAACGAAGTCATCGCGTCGATCAACGCGAC
>JBGPCS010000118.1:0-7580 GCA_041481875.1 Sulfurifustaceae bacterium | reverse complement strand
GTGGTGGTGATGTCGGGCCGCCGCGAGGAGGTGTTGGAGCGTGAGGCCGCGAACATTCGCGCAATGGGCGGAAGGGTAGAAGTCGAGCCGCTCGATGTGACCGATGCCGCGTCCGTCGCGCGTACCGCGGATATCATTGCTGCGCGTCACCGCACGGTCCATATCCTGGTCAACAGCGCGGGGCTGAACACGACGAAGCGTTTCTGGCACGACCAAACGATCGACGGTTGGAACGAGGTGATTCGCGTCAACTTGGACGGTACCTTCTACTGCGTGCGCGCGGTGCTTCCGTTGATGCGCGCGCAGAAGGACGGCATCGTGATCAACATTTCATCGTGGGCGGGTGTGTACACGTCCGCACTGGTGGGACCGGCGTACAACGCCGGTAAGCACGCGGTCGTGTCGTTGACCGAGACGCTCAACATGGAAGAATGCGTCAACGGCATTCGGGCGTGCGCGATCTGCCCCGCTGAAGTCGCGACACCGATCATGGATCGGCGGCCGGTGCCGCCAACGCCCGAGGAGCGCGCGAAAATGCTGCAACCGCGCGATCTCGGCGAGACCATCCGTTGGGTCGCGGACCAACCGCCGCACGTGTGTGTGAACGAAATCATCATCAGTCCGGCGTGGAATCGGTTGTATGTGGGCGCAGCCGATCCGCGACGGCGCTAAGAGGAATGAGATGGATTCCGCATCGAAGGCGATGCTCGATCGAGAAGGCTGGGCACGATAGCGGGCACAGAGAGAAGGGGAGTCTAACCGCGAAGCTCGACGATGGATGCGATCAAGCGACGACTATATCCGCCGGTTTACTTTCTGTTCGCGATTGTTGCGATGGCGCTGCTTCACGTCAGTGTTCCGATATTGCGCTGGCTGGATTGGCCGTGGAATTCGATTGGCATCGTACCGCTCGCGCTCGGCGTTGCGATGGCCGTGATCGGTGCCGGCCAGTTCAAACGGGCGGGTACAAATATCAAGCCGTTTACCGATTCCTCGGTGTTGGTAACCGACGGCGTCTTTCGTTACAGTCGCAATCCCATGTACGTCGGCATGCTGTTCGCGCTCCTAGGTGTCGCCTCGCTGCTCGGCAGCATGACGCCGCTCCTCGTCGTGCCGTTGTTCGGTTGGTTCATCGCCGTCCGATTCATCGCCGTCGAAGAACAACTGCTGACCGAGCGGTTCGGAGCGCAGTACCTGAATTACCAAGCGCGCGTACGGCGATGGCTTTAGCAGGGCAAACATAGGAGGGTGTGATGAAGATTCGCGCGGCGGTTCTCGATGCGATGGGGCTCCCGGGTCCGTATGCGCAGACGCGGCCGGTCAAGATCGACTCGGTCGAGCTGGACCCGCCGGGCGAGGGCGAGGTGCTGGTGCGTATCGCCGCCGCCGGCTTGTGTCATTCGGACTTATCGATTATCAACGGCACGCGTCCGCGGCCGATGCCGATGGTCCTGGGGCACGAGGCGGCAGGCGTCGTCGAGGAAATCGGCGCGGGCGTGCGCGATCTGCGCCGGGGCGACCACGTCGTCATGGTGTTTGTGCCGAGCTGCGGCGGCTGCCGGCCGTGCGCGGAAGGGCGACCGGCCTTGTGCGAGCCAGGGGCGGCGGCGAACGCCGTCGGCACGCTGCTCTCGGGCGCGCGGCGGCTGCATCGTAACGGCACGCCGGTGAACCACCAGGTGGGCGTTTCGTGCTTTGCCGAGTACGCGACCGTGTCGCGACATTCGCTCGTGAAGATCGACGCCGACGTGCCGTTCGAGCACGCGGCGCTCTTCGGTTGTGCCGTACTGACCGGGGTCGGCGCGATCGTCAACAGCGCGCAGGTGCGTGCCGGCGCGACTGTCGGCATCGTCGGCCTCGGCGGCGTTGGGCTCGCGGCCTTGCTCGGCGCGATTGCGTGCGGCGCGAGCCGTGTCGTCGCGCTCGATCTGTTGGAGGCAAAGCTTGCTACTGCGAAATCGCTCGGCGCGAATGACGTCTTCGACGCCGGCCGCGCCGATTGCGCGGAAGCGGTGCGCGCCGCAACCGCTGGCGGGGTCGATTACTGTCTCGAGTTCGCCGGCGCGGTCGACGCGCTCGCGCTGGCGTACAAGATCACGCGCCGCGGCGGCGTTACCGTCACCGCTGGGTTGCCGCCGCCGGACGCGACGTTCGCGTTGCCGGCGGTGAATCTGGTCGGCGAGGAACGCACGCTCAAGGGCAGTTATCTTGGCAGCGGGGTGCCGGTGCGCGACATCGCACGCTACGTCACGTTGTACCGGCAAGGGCGTTTGCCGATCGAGCGGCTGATGAGCGGGCGTTTGAAACTAGACGACATTAATCTTGGCTTCGATCGGCTCGCGAATGGGGAAGCGATCCGTCAAGTCGTGATGTTTTAGTCGGCTCGCAACGTTCGACAAAGGGACCGCATGGAGTTGAAAGACGCCGTTTGCATCGTCACCGGCTCCTCGACCGGAATCGGCGCTGCGTGCGCGCTCGCGCTCGCGCAGAAAGGCTGCCATGTCGTCGTCAACTACTCGAAGAGCGAAGCCGACGCGCACGCGGTCGCTAAGCAATGCGGCGCGGCCGGGGCGCAAGCGCTGGCCGTGCAGGCCGACATCGCGATCGACGCCGATTGCCGGCGTCTGGCGGACGCGGCATTGCGCAAATGGGGGCGCATCGACGCGCTGGTGAACAATGCCGGCACCACGAAGTTTGTACCGAATCACGCCGACCTCGCTGCATTGCAAGCGGAAGACTTTCAGCGGATATACGCCGTCAACGTGATCGGCGCGTTTCAAATGACGCGCGCTGTCGTGCCGGCAATGAAACAACAAGGGAGTGGCGCGATCGTGAATATTTCCTCCATCGCCGGCGTCATGGGTGTCGGTTCCTCCGTCGCCTATGCCGCGTCGAAAGGTGCGTTGAATACAATGACGTTGTCGCTCGCCCGCGCGCTCGCGCCGGAGATACGCGTGAACGCGATTTGCCCGGGGTTCGTCGAGACGCGGTGGTTGCAGCAAGGTTTCGGCGACAAGTACGCCGCAGCGAAAGCGCGTTTCGAGGAGCGTGCTCCGCTCGGTAAGGTGATCGTTCCCGATGACATCGCCCGCGCCGTGTTGTGGTTCTTGGAAGGCGCGGACAAAGTCACGGGCGAATTCCTGATCGTCGACAGCGGCTCGCACTTGGGTGCCGCGCCGCTCAAGGCGCGTTAGCGGTTACCAAGGAACCTCTGATAATTCAGACGAACCGCAATGGACACCAAGGACGCAAAGGATTTCTCGTCCAAACTCGCTTTCCTTGGCGTCCTTAGCGTCCTTGGCGGTGAACAAGTATTCTTCAGACCTCGCTAACACTGGAGCTCGATAACCGAGGAGTCAATCCGATGAAATACCAGTTAACTATTGCAACCTTCGTCGTTACCGTCGCGTGGTGCATGTCGCTCAATGCCATGATGCCGCCCAAGATATCCGATGACGTCGTCAAGATAGGCTTGCTGCTCGACATGTCGAGCCTCTACGCGGATATCACCGGCGAGGGCGAGGTCACCGCGGTCAAGATGGCGGTGGAAGATTTCGGCGGCACGGTGCTCGGCAAGCCGATCGAGGTACTGTACGTCGACCATCAGAATAAACCCGACATCGCGGCCAACAAGGCGCGGGAATGGTTCGACAACGATCACGTCGACGCGATCTTGGACGTCGCCGCGAGCGCGACGGCGCTGGCGGTCGCGGAAATCGCGAAGAGCAAGAACCGCATTACCGTGTTCAACGGTCCCGGCTCGGTGAAGCTCACGAACGAATCGTGCTCGCCGGTGACGGTGCACTACGTGTACGACACCTACACGCTCGCGAACGTGACCGGGAACGCGGTGGTCAAAAATGGCGGCGATAGCTGGTTCTTCTTGACCGCCGACTATGCGTTCGGCAGTGCACTCGAGAAGGATGTCACCGACGTCGTCAAGGCGCACGGCGGCAAGGTGCTGGGATCGGCGCGGCATCCGCTCAATAGCTCGGACTTCTCATCGTTCCTATTAACGGCGCAATCGTCGGGCGCCAAGATCATCGGATTGGCGAACGCGGGCGGCGACACGATCAACACCATCAAGGCGGCGAACGAATTCGGTATCACTAAGTCCGGCAAGCAGCAACTAGCGGGATTGCTCGTGTTCATCAACGACATTCATAGTCTGGGCCTCGACACCACGCAGGGATTATTGCTGACGGCGGGATTCTATTGGGATATGAACGACGCGACGCGCAAATGGTCGAAGCGCTTCTTCGAGCGAACGAAGAAAATGCCGAACATGGTTCAAGCCGGCGCGTATTCCTCGACGATGCATTATCTGAACGCGGTGAAGGCGGCCGGTACCGATGAGACCGGGGCGGTGATGGCGAAGATGAAGGCGATGCCGATCAACGATTTCTTCGCCAAGAACGGCCGCATCCGCGAGGATGGGCGGATGGTGCACGACATGTATTTGTTTCAGGTGAAGAAGCCATCCGAATCGAAAGGTCCCTGGGACTACTACACGTTGAAGGCAACGGTGCCGGGCGATCAGGCGTTCCAGCCGCTTTCGAAGAGCGCGTGTCCGCTCGTAAAGAAGTAATCCCGCCAATGACGTCACGCTGGAAAACACGCCCGCAAGGGTCGACCTGGGGCGACTTCGGTCCGGATGATCAGCTCGGCCGGCTAAACCTACTGACCCCTGACAAGGTGCGCCGCGCGGTGGCCGAGGTGAAAGAAGGGCTCACGTTTTGTTTGAGCTTGCCGCTCGATTATCCGGGAGAAGCCAAGCTCAACCCGCGGCGCAAACCGCCGCAGCTTTCGCCGACGACGATCCGCGACGAGCCGTTCATGAACTATCCGCTGAACAAGCTGGACCCGCGCAGCACCGACGTCGTCTGCGACGATCAGGTGTTGATCGCGCTTCAGTACTCCACGCAGTGGGATAGCTTCGCGCACATCGGCGCCTGGTTCGACGCAGACGGCGACGGCAAGCCCGAGATCGTCTACTACAACGGTTTTCGCGCGCATGAGCACATCAAAGGTCCGCACGATCCCAAGGGCGACGACTGCGGCGGTACGTCGTGCGCGACCCGGCTCGGCATCGAGAACTTCGCCGTCAAGGCAATTCAGGGTCGTGGTGTATTGGTCGACCTGCACGCGCACTTCGGCGACGAGCGCAAGGCCGTCGGGTACGAAGACTTGATGCGCGTCCTGCAAACCGACAACGTCGCTGTCGAATCCGGAGACCTGCTGGTCTTGCGTACCGGCTTTTCGGACGTCGTCATGTCGATGAATCGACATCCGGACATGGACGTGCTCAACCGTTCCTGCGCCGCGCTCGATGGGCGCGATCAGAAGCTCCTGCAGTGGATCAGCGATAGCGGCATCGTCGCGATCTGTGCCGATAACTATGCGGTTGAGGCCTTCCCGGCCAAAGAGCGCGAGGGCGCTCGTCCGGCGTTGCCGCTGCACGAACATTGCCTGTTCAAGCTCGGCGTTCCGTTGGGCGAGCTGTGGTGGCTGAAGGATTTGGCGCAATGGCTGCGCGCGCATCGTCGCAGCCGCTTTCTGTTGACGGCACCGCCGCTGCGACTGCCCGGCGCGGTCGGTTCGCCGGTAACCCCGGTCGCGACCGTGTAGGTATGCGCTGGTATTGAGAAACGGGATCTCGGGTTTCGTGGGTGGCTCAGTTCCGCCGGGCGAGACACGTTTTGGGATTTTTGATCAGTAGACCGATCATCGGGGCGCGAGTAGGATATTTCGCGACAACGCCCCGAGGAGTAAACCCAAATGCTCGGCGATAAACCTATGACGGAGTGGGTAGCGCAGTACGCGCAGAGCCACCAACATCCCGCCAATCGGTTCTGTCACACGGTGGGGATCCCGCTGGTGGCGGGTTCGATTTTTCTGTTCTTCGTCTCGATCTTCGTCGCGAATCTTTGGCAGATTGCCTTGGCGCTTTTCATCGCGGGCTGGGTTTTTCAATTCGTCGGCCACGCCTTCGAGCGCAAACCGCCGGAGTTTTTCCGCGATTGGCGGTTCCTATTTGTCGGTTTGCGTTGGTGGTTCGCGAAACTCGGCGGACGCGCGTAGTGTGACGTCGCGGTAAATACATCGTACAAATCGAGCGGCAAGATTGCTCTCCCGGTGGCTCGGGCGGGGCACCGCTTCAATTGCGTATCGAATCTAGTCGTTTTCCAGCTTACGGGAGATCTTCATGGGGCAACTGACGGACAAGGTGGCGATCATTACCGGCGCGAGTACCGGCATCGGACACACTATCGGCGCGTTATTCGCGAAGGAAGGTGCCAAGGTCGCGTTGGCCGCGCGCCGGCGCGAGCCGCTCGAAGCGCTGGCGCAGGAGATACGAACGGCCGGCGGAACTGCGCTCGCGGTTGCGACCGACGTGGGCGTCGAAGCGCAAGTGCTGAATCTTTTTCACCGCACCATGGAGGCGTTCGGGCGCGTCGATATACTCGTCAACAACGCCGGAAGCGCCGTCGGCAAACCCACCGACGAGCTAACGCTCGAAGAATGGGAGCGCGTCATCGATTGCAACGTCACCGGTGCGTTCCTCTGCAGCCGCGAGGCGCTGAAAATCATGAAGCGTCAACGCTCGGGGCGTATTCTCAATATCGGCAGCGTCTCCGCGAAGGTGCCACGTCCGAACTCGGCGGCTTACACGACCTCGAAGTACGCGCTCGAAGGGTTGACACGCTCGCTTGCCGTCGACGGCCGCGCTCACGGCATCGCGGCGTCCGTGCTCCAGCCGGGCAACGTCGACACACCGATCTGGCGCGGCCGCGAGGACGTCGTGGCACGCGAAGGCGCGGCGTCGCCACACGACATCGCGCGCATCGCGCTCACCATGATGACGCTGCCGCCCGAGCTCAATATGTTCGAGGCGATCGTGCTGCCGCTGACGATGCCGATGCTGGGTCGTGGTTAGCCGGTTGCGGCGTGCCGCGAATCATGACGGATCGATTTCGATATTATTTGCGCATCCGCTACGGCGAGTGCGACGCGCAGAAGGTGTTGTTCAACGCCCGTTACAGCGAGTACGTCGATCTCGCCACTACCGAGTTTCTGCGGGCGTTGGGGCTGCGCGATCGGATGATCAACGGAGACTTCGACTATCAAGTGGTCAAACAAACGCTCGAATGGAAGGCGTCGGCGCGGTTCGATCAAGTACTCGAGCTGTCGGTCCATGCGAAGCATCTCGGGAACACGTCATTCATTCTCACGACGGAATATCGCATCGCCGACGATGAACGCGTCATCGCAACCGCCGAAACCGTATATGTGTTGGTGGACGCGAAGACGCTCGAAAAGGCTCCGCTGCTTTCCGATTTGCGCGCGGCGTTGCAGCGTGGCGCGGCCGGTAAAATCGTCGATCATGCCGCGTACGCGGCGGACGCATGAACCCGACGCCCGACGGGCGCTTCTCTCCGGAAGGGAGAGGAAGTTAGTCAGATTTCCATAGCACCGAACGAAAAGGAGGGATGACGATGAGTGTTGCGTTCTACTACGCCTCCGGGTCGCCGTACGCGTGGCGTGTATGGCTGGCGCTCGAACACAAGCAAGTGCCGTAT
>JBGPCS010000117.1:0-7606 GCA_041481875.1 Sulfurifustaceae bacterium | reverse complement strand
CTCCAACCTGACGACACGCCGCCCAACCGGGCGGCGTTGTTGTTGAATCCTCAGCGAAGATTTCCCGTCTTGCCCTTGCCATCCCCCCATTTCGGAGACCATGCCATGTTGTCGCTCCTGGCGGCCGTCACGTTCGGTGCCGCCCTCCCGCCGATCCAGACCCATGTGCCTGCACTGCCCACCGGTGCGGAAATCGTCGCGCGGATGCGGCAGGCCTATGACGGGAAGTGGTACCGCACGGTGACCTTCACCCAGGCGACCACCAAACCCAACGGCGACGTGGAGACCTGGTACGAAGCCGCCACGGTCCCGGGGCTGCTCCGGATTGACATTGCACCGCTGGACAGCGGGCGCGCCCTGGTGTTCCGGAACGATTCGCTGTACCAGATCGAGCATGGAGCCATTACGAAGGTGCTCGAGTTCGTCCATCCGCTGATGACCCTGGGCTTCGACATCTACATCGACCCGGCCGACCGGACCGTCTCCCGGCTCCAGGGGCTGGGCTTCGACCTGACCAAGGTGCACGAGGGAACCTGGCAGGACCGGAAGGTCTGGGTGATCGGGGCCGATTCGGCGGCGGATACCGCCTGCCTTAAGGCATCGATGCGTGCGCCGCCGCTTGTTACTCCCTGAAAGGCGGAGCGCGCGGCGCGCTCGACGGCACGGCGCTGGCCTTCGAGCTCTTGCAGTGCCGCGTCGTAGCGATGCGCCGCCTCTTCGGTGCGGGAGTTGATCAGTCCGCCTTGAAAGATCGGAACGCTGAGTTGCAATCCCAAAGTAGTGGTGTCCGTGCGCAATCCGGGGCCCGGAATGGAGGCGTCCGCGTCTAAACGAGAGTGGTTGCCGACGGCGTCCAACGTCGGATAGTGAGCTGCGCGATTCCGCTCGATAGCTTCGCGCGCCGCCCCGATCGCTTCCTTCGCCGCTTGCAGCGTCATGTTCTGACTGAGTGCGGATTCCACCCAGCGGTCGATATCGGGCGGTTCGGGCGCGACAACCGTAGCGTCGTCTCGCAAACGCGACAGCGCCGTCGGAACTTGTCCCGTTATTTCACGCAGCGCTTGGCGAGTGTCGTCCAATTTGTTGGCAGCTTCGATTTCCTGGGCAACTGCCAACTGATAGCGCGACCGGGCGTCATTCGCTTCGGTGATGTTCGCGAGCCCGGCCTTTCGGCGACCTTCGATAGATTCGAGGTTGCGCGCGAGCGCCTCCTTTTCGGCGTGTGCGAGGAAGAGCGCATCCTGCGCGAGCAGTGCCTCGAAGTACGCTTGCGCGGTGCGTAAGATCAAATCTTGTCGCGCGGCTTGATGTTCCGCTTCGGCGCGTCTAACTTCCGCGCTCGCCTGGCGTAGATTCGCCCAAAGCACCGCGTTCACCAGCGGTTGTGTGAGCGTGAGCTTGTACTCGTTGCTGGCATAGATCGCCTGTCCGGCGGGGCGCGAAAAGATCGCGTTGTCGGTCATCACTTCTTCGTTGTTCCGATTGCGCGCGGCGGTGGCGCTCAGGCTAGGGAGCAGACCGGCGCGCGCTTGCGGAACCTTTTCTCCCGTCGCCTTATAGTTAGCTTCCGCGACACGAAGGCGCGGATCGTTCTTCAGGGCGAGTTGATAAATGGAAAGCAGATCATCCGCGTGCGCGAGAGCGCAAGGTAGGAGAGAGGCAACCAACAGAAGCGAAAACGCCTTGTGCACAGCGACTCGTTAGCACGATACGCGGATTGGCTATAAGACCCGATGTAAACAAGGGAATCAAGCGCGCGCTAGCGTGGCGTCGCATAGATGCACTGCATAAAATCCGGTCACGAAATAATTGTTCATGTACCCCGGGTGAGGCGCGTAGTGCCGGAATCCGGGAAATGCTTACATCCCGGATTCCACTTCGCTTCATCCGGTCTGCATGTCTTATTCCGGGACAGCGTACTAGGAAGGTTTGATCCAGTCGAAATTTCGCCACGTCGATGAAAGCTGTTATCGAGAGTCGGCACAAGGGCCGACGTCTTTTCAAGGCTGTTATTGCCAGGGTGCGACAGCAATCGGTTGCACCGACTCCCCTTCAATGACGAACTTGATCGAAGGTTTCCTACACAACGGCAAGACAAAAAGAACGGGCTCGTTGCGGAGCCCTTCTGCTTGAGTGAAACATGGCTTAGGGAAGCCCTGAACAAGTCGTTGTTTGTCATTCCCGCGAAGGCGGGAATCCAGGTTTTGCCGGGATAAATTAGATTCCCGCCTTCGCGGGAATGACAGAAAAAGACTTGTTCAGAGGTTCCCTAGGCGAGCAATTTGTCCTTCATCAACGTAAGCGCCTTTGCTTCGATCTGCCGTACGCGCTCGGCGGATATGCCGTACTCTTGCGCCAGCTCATGCAAGGTCGGTTTGTCTTCATCGAGCCAGCGACGCTTGATGATGTCGCGCGAACGAGTGTCGAGAGACGAAAGCGCCGCGCCGACTTTTTCCTCGCGTGAGTGTTCCTGATCGGTCTTGGTCGCGATCACTTCCGGGTTATAGCGCATATCTTGCAGGTAGCCGGCAGGCGCTGCGTGAAAATGTTCGTCATCCGCATCGACGTCGCCGTCGTAGGGGATGTCGAAGTTTGCCATGCGCGATTCCATTTCCTTCACGATTTCCGGCGCGACGTTCAGGTTCTCGGCGAGCGCGTCAACCTCCTCGCGCCGCATCCAGCCGAGCCGCGCGCGCGATTTGCGAAGATTGAAAAAGAGTTTACGTTGCGCCTTGGTGGTGGCGACTTTGACGATACGCCAGTTGCGCAGAACGTAGTCGTAGATCTCGGCGCGGATCCAGTGCACCGCGAATGACATCAGCCGGACGTTGTGCGCCGGATCGTAGTGCTTGACCGCTTTCATAAGGCCGATGTTGCCTTCCTGAATGAGATCGGCCTGCGGCAAACCGTAGCCGGAAAAACCGCGCGCAATGCGCGCGACGTAGCGCAAGTTGGCGAGAATCAGTTGGCGCGCGGCATCGAGATCGTTGCGGCTGTGGAAACGCCGCGCGAGCTTGCGTTCGTCTTCCGCGCTTAACACCGGTAGCGCGTTGACGGCGCGCAGGTACGCCGCGAGGCCGCGCTCGGGATGGAGATTGAGAACAACTGGAAGCGTCTGTGTCACTTAAGAACCTCCCAATTCGCAGACCACAAATTCTAGCACTCGATGCCTCAGAGTGCCAAAGCTCCAGTAAAGTTCCTCATCAGCTAACCCATTATCCGACAATGCTTTTTACGTCGGCTCGATCGCCCGCAGGTGCCGGCTTACGGTGAGTCGCGATCCAACCCAGCCTAGGAATGCTCCGACGACCAGTAGCGCGACGGACGCGGAGACGGTCAGGCCCTCTATGCGTAACTCGCTGTCATACGACCAGGCGAGCTCTGAGACCGAATCGGAAAGAAACCATTGGATGACCGCGAGGATAAGCCAAGTGACCGCCGCGCCCAGCACGCCGTGAATCACACCGGAGTAGAGGAACGGACGGCGGATGAACGCGTCCGTGCCTCCCATGAGCTTCATGACCTCGATTTCATCGCGCCGATTCGACACCGCAAGACGAATGGTGTTCCCGACCGTTAGTAATACCGCGAGCGATAACAACGCGCCGAGCGCCCACACGGCGCGTTCCGCCAGGCCGAGCAAGGCATACAGGCGCTGCACCCATTCGAGATCGAGTTGCGCCGATTCGACGAGGTCGTAGCCGCGCAAGTCCTGCAGCAGCGATCGTGACCCCTCGGCGCTCAGCTTGCTCGTGGGGTGGACGACTAGCACCGCGGGTAGCGGATTGCGATCGAGCACGTTGAGCGCGTCGCCGAATCCCGACATCCGCTTGAACTCGGCGAGCGCTTGCGCGCGCGAGACGACTTCGACGCGCGCGACGGCGCGCACGCGGCGAATTCGCTCGGCGAGCTTATCGATAGCTGCTTCGGTGGCGTCGCGCTTCAGAAAGAGCGAGATTTGCCCGCCGGTGTCCCAGCCACGGCTAACGCGCTGCAAGTTGTCGATGACCAGGTACAACCCGGTGGGGAGCGCGAGCGTAATCCCGATCGCCGCTATGGTCATCGCGGACGCGAGGGGAGCACGCGCGAGTTGTACCAGCGTCGCGGCAAGCACGTGGCGGTGGTGACGTCCGTATCGTTTCAGAACCTGAATCATTGCGCCGCCTGCGCGGATTCGGCCGAGTCGTGCGCGATCTCGCCGTGCGTCAGCACCAGCATGCGCTTGTGCGCGCGATTGATGAGTCGTTGATCGTGCGTTGCGATCAGCACCGTCACGCCGTGGTTATTGAAGTCGAGAAACAGATCGAGAATCCCTTCCGCCAAGACGATGTCGACGTTGCCGGTCGGCTCGTCTGCCAGAAGCAGCGCGGGACGATGCACGATCGCGCGGGCGATGCCGACGCGTTGCTGCTCGCCGCCCGAGAGCACAACTGGATTCAGGCGCTCCTTCGGTAGCAATCCCACCTTGTCGAGCGCGGCGCGCACGCGTTTGCCGACTTCGCGCGCCTCAACACCGGTAACGATGAGCGGGAGCGCGACATTGTCGTATACGCTGCGATCGAAAAGCAGCTTGAAATTCTGAAACACGATGCCGAGTTCCCGGCGAAAGTAGGGCACGCGCCGGGCCGCAAGCTTGGCCAAGTTCTTGCCGTTGACGATCGCCTGCCCGCGCGTTGGCCGTTCGATGAGACTGATGAGTTTCAGCAGCGTCGTCTTGCCGGCACCCGAGTGGCCGGTGACGAACGCCATCTCGCCTCGTTCCATTTTGAAGCTTACGTTCTTGAGCGCGTCGTATTCGCCGGGGTAACGCTTGAACACGTGGTGGAATTCGATCATATGAACCGCGCTAGCGAACATACTTTCCCTCCCCGCTCGCGGGGGAGGGATAGGGAGAGGGGGACCCGCGTCAGCGAACCAACCCTCCCTCTCCCCTCGCGGGAGAGGGATGGGGGTGAGCCGGGGTAGTCGCGAATGCACTTAACGTGCATTCGCACTGGCGAACGCCCGCACACGGACGTGCGGGCCGGGGTTGAGCGAAGTCGAACACGTGACGCCAGGGATGGCATGGACACGACTTGCTTATCCCCTCTCCCCCACCCCTCTCCCGCAAGGGGAGAGGGGCCGTTTGTAGAACGGCACGAGAGGAGAGGCGCGATTTGTTGCGTGAGACGGCTCACACGTTCTCCGGCAACAGCACGTCCACGAACGCCTGGGCATCGAAGTCTTGCAAGTCTTCGACACCTTCGCCGACACCGATGTAACGGATCGGTAAGCCGGATTTTCTTACGATGGCGACGAGCACGCCTCCTTTCGCGGTGCCATCGAGCTTGGTAAGGGCAATGCCGGTGACGCCGACCGCCGCGCGAAAGTGCTCGAGCTGGGACAAGGCGTTCTGGCCGGTGCCGGCGTCGAGCACCATCAACACTTCATGCGGCGCGTTCGGATCGACCTTGGTGATCACGCGGCGGATTTTTTTTAGCTCATCCATCAAACCGGTATGGGTATGTTGGCGCCCGGCGGTGTCTACGATAAGAACCTCGGCCGCGCGCGCCGTCGCGGCGCTCATGGCGTCATGTGCCACGGCGGCGGCGTCGGCTCCGGTGTGTTGGGCGATGACCGGGACACCGATTCGCTCACCCCATACTTTGAGCTGCTCGATCGCCGCCGCCCGGTATGTATCGCCGGCGGCGAGCATGACGCGGAGGCCGCGTTCTTTCAGACGGCCCGCCAGCTTGCCGATCGTCGTCGTCTTGCCTACCCCGTTTACGCCGACCACCATGATGACGTACGGGTTAGTCGCCGGGGTCACCGACAGCGGCCGCGCGGCGGGTTGAACAACGGCGAGCAGGCCCTGTCTCAGCACGCGGTACGCGGCGGACGCCTCGCCAAGTTCGCGGCGCGCTAACCGGTCCGCCAGATCGTCGATGAGCGCGCGCGTCGTTTCGACGCCGATATCGGCGCGCAGCAGGGTGGTCTCGATTTCATCGAGGACGTTTTGATCGAGGGCGCGGCCGCCAAGCAGCAGATCGCTTAGGCCTACGCCGAGCGTCGTTTTCGTCGCCCCGAGCCTTTCTTTGAGCCGTGCAAGCAGACCCGCCCGTTTGGCGTCGGACGATGTGGTGGAATTTGATTCCTTCAATGGATTACGGTGTCTGAGTCGTTAGGCTATCCTAAGCCGCCCATTATAAGAGGGAAGCGAATGTTTCAAACGTTTTGTCGATGCAATATGACACGCGGCCTATCGGTCCTCGCGACCCTCGTGCTTTTCGGATGCGATAGTGCCCGCGATGGTATCCATGACACGACGCTCGCCAACGGCTTGCGCGTCATCGTGAAGGAGGATCACCGCTCGCCCGTCGTCGTGTCGATGGTTTGGTACAAAATCGGCAGCATCGATGAGCCCGAAGGATTCACCGGCCTGTCGCACGTGCTCGAGCACATGATGTTTAAAGGCACGGAAAAATATAAACCGAACGAGTTTTCGCGCATCATCGCCGAAAACGGCGGCCGCGAGAACGCCTTTACCGGTTCCGACTACACGGCTTACTTCCAACAGTTAGAAAAGTCCCGTTTGCCCATCGCCTTCGAGCTCGAAGCCGATCGCATGCAAAATTTGCGTTTGCTCGATGAGGAGTTTCGCAAGGAAATCCAAGTGGTGATGGAAGAGCGCCGGTTGCGTACCGACGATCAACCGGAAGCGCTCGTGCAGGAGAAGTTCATGAGTCTCGCGTACGAAGTGCATCCGTACCACCATCCGGTCATCGGTTGGATGAAGGATCTCGAGCACATGACCGTCGAGCACGTGCGCCGGTGGTACGAGCGCTGGTACCGGCCGAACAACGCGGCGTTGGTGGTGGTAGGCGACGTGGAGCCCAAGGCGGTGGTAGCGCTCGCGCAGAAGCACTTCGGCTCGATTCCCTCGCGTCCGCTCGAGCGTCCGTCGATTCCCGCGGAGCCGCCGCAGCGGGGACCGCGCCGCGCGACGGTGCGCGCACCCGCGCAGGTGCCGTACTTCCTGCTCGGATATCACGCGCCGGTGCTGGAAACGAAGGGCGATCGGAGCAAACAGGAGCCGTGGGAGCCGGACGCGCTCGCGGTGCTGTCCGGGGTGCTCGATGGCGGCGACAGCGCGCGCTTCGAGCGCGAGTTGGTGCGAGAGCAAAAGGTCGCGTCGCGGATCGGGTCGGAATACGACCCCATCGGTCGCGGCCCGACCATGGCGCTGTTCAACGGAACGCCCACCGCCAGTCGTAAGGTTGGCGATCTCGAACGGGCGGTGCGCGCGCAAATCGAGCGCATCAAGAAGGAGCCCGTGGCGCCCAGCGAGCTCGCGCGCGTGAAGGCGCAGGTGGTGGCGGATGACATCTATCGGCGCGATTCGGTGTTCAATCAGGCGCTCGAGCTCGGTCGCTTGGCCATGACCGGGCTCGACTTGAGTCTGCTCGATGAGCGCGCGAAGCGCTTGGGTGCCGTTACTCCCGAGCAGTTGATGCAAGTCGCGCAAAAATATCTCACCGAAAACAATTTCACCGTGGTCAGCCTCGATCCGCTACCGCTCAAGAACGGTAGGGTTCCCGCTGCCGGAGGATCGACCCATGTCCGCTAG
>JBGPCS010000116.1:0-7622 GCA_041481875.1 Sulfurifustaceae bacterium | reverse complement strand
TCGGTCGCAAAGTCGTCATGGACGGCGGCACGGCGCTGCGCCTGCTCGGGCGGGAAATCGCGCGTGACCTAGAGATGGCGATCGAGCGCAACGACGAAGCGCTGCAAAGCTACGCCCGCGATTTGAAGCAGGCATGGGAGCGCACTGCGTCCGTCACGCAAACGCTGGCCACGGGAATGCGAAACGACGCGGGCGCCGCGCTCGCGAATGCGAGCGTCTATCTCGAAGCCCTCGGCCACGTTGTGGTGGCTTGGCTCTGGCTACGCCAGGCGGTAGCCGCCGCCCGCGGGCTCGATCGCGCCAGCGGCGGCGACGCCGATTTCTACCGCGGCAAGCTCGCGGCATGCCGTTACTTTATCCGCTGGGAGCTGCCGAAGACGCGCGCCCAGTTCGATCTACTCGAATCGCGCGACCGCACCTGCCTCGACACGAAGGCGGAGTGGTACTGACCCTCGCCGTCTTTCGCAACACCGCATCGATGAACGACACATCCGTCCCCGAAGGTTTTGTACCGATCAAACGCGTCGCGCCGTTCCTCGATATGATCGGGCCGATCTACGTGAAAAGCATCGGGAAAAAGCGCATCGTCGCGATCCGCCTCGCCGAAAAGCATATGAACATGCGCAACATCGCCCACGGCGGGACACTCGTGACGATCGCCGACAGCGCGCTCGGCATCAACCTCTCCTATTACCAAGATCCGCCGCGCCCCATGGTGACGGTGAGTCTGTCGACGGATTTTCTCCAGCCGGCGAAGATCGGCGATTGGCTCGAAGCGCACGTCACAGTGCAACGGCTCGGCATGCATCTCGCGTTCGCGAGCTGCGCCTTGATGGTCGGGGGAAAAAGCGTGCTGCGCGCGAGCGGCGTGTTCATGATCCTCGCCGGCGTGGCGCAGATTCCCGGCAAGGAACGGTTCGACGGCTGACGCGTGCCCAAAATCCACGTACTCCTGAAGAAGGAAGAGCTGGACCACCAGCGATTGCCCGGCAAAGTCGTCGTCGTGCTCGACATCCTATTTGCCACGACCTCCATCGTCGCCGCACTTGCGCACGGCGCGAAAGAAGTCGTGCCGTTGTTGAACGGTTCAATGGCACTCGCCGCCGCCAAAACTCGCGCGCAAGGATCGTACATTTTGTCGGGCGAGTTGAACGCCGAAACCCTCCCCGGTTTTTGCCATCCGACCCCGCTCGCGATTCTGCGCGAGGACATCGCCGACCGAACCGTGCTGTATTGCACCACCAACGGCACCGTGGCCTTACACAAAGCGCGCGAGGCCGATCACGTTTACGCCGCGGCATTGATCAACGGCCGCGCCACCGTCGAGCGCATCGTGCGCGAGCACCGCGATGAAACCGTGCTCATCGTATGCTCCGGCTCCGCCGACAATTTCAATCTCGAGGATTTTTACGGCGCCGGTCATTTCGTCTCGCTATTTCGCCGGCTCGACGCCGATCGCTACGAGCTGACCGATGCCGCGCACGCGGCGTCGTTGTTGTACGAGCGCGGCGACGCGATGGAATGCCTGACACGGGCGCGCGTCGGGCGCATGATGGCGACGCGCGGTCTCGAGGAGGAGATACGTTTTGCGGCACAGAAAGACATTTTCGCGCTCGCGCCGAAGCTCGTCGATGACGTGCTGCGCCCGACATGAGTAGCGGACAAGCTCACATGGAACACCGTTACGCGGCGGTAAATGGCATCCGCCTGCACTACGTCAGCAACGGCTCCGGGCCGTTGATACTTTTCGTGCACGGTTTCCCGGAGTTTTGGTACGCCTGGAACAATCAGCTCAACACGTTCGCGGACCACTACCACGCGGTCGCGCTCGACATGCGCGGCTACAACTTGTCGGACAAGCCCGCCGACGTAAAAGCGTATCGCACGAGGCATCTGGTCGAGGATCTGCGTCAGCTGATCGATCATCTCGGCGGGCGGCCATGCGTCATGGTCGCGCACGATTGGGGCGGCGCGGTGGCGTGGGATTTCGCGATTCGACATCCCGACTACCTTTCGCGCCTCGTCATCATCAACGCGCCGCATCCGGTGCTCTTCGCTCGCGCGTTCAACAACAGCGCCGAGCAGATTGCCGCCAGTCAATACATGTTGCTGTTGCGCGATCCTAAGGCCGAGCGCGTTCTGTCCGAAGACAACTACCGGCGGCTGGAAGACATGCTCCACTCCTTCGCCGACGGCAAGGGCGGCTGGTTGTCGGAAGCAGACCGCCAGCGCTATCGCGAAGCCTGGGCACAGCCGGGAGCGCTCGCGGGCGGGCTCAACTACTATCGCGCGTCGCGGTTGCATCCGCCGGCCGCGGATCAAGCCGCGCGCGCGACCGGCATCGAGCTCGCGGCGGCGGACTTCACCGTCACCGTGCCGACGCTCGTCATATCGGGCGAACGCGACCGGGCGCTGCGTCCGGTGTTGCTGGAGGGTTTGGACGAGGTCGTGCGCGACCTCGTGGTTGAGCGTATTCCCGAAGGCTCGCATTGGGTGGTGCATGAATATCCGGATCGCGTGAACCGGCTCATCCGCGAATTCATCGCGCCGCGTTGAGCTGTCTGGGGTTCGTCGAGATTACGCGGTACTCGGTACTTCATCGCATTGTTGCTACCATAGCGCCTCACCAACCCGCGCTGCGCACTGGGAGAAGTCATGTCCAAAGTCGAGTTCCGCGACATCAACGAGCTGCGGCAACGGATCGGCCAGGAAGTCGCGGTCAGCGATTGGATCGCCGTCGCCCAGGAGCGCATCGACAAATTCGCCGACGCGACCGACGATCACCAATGGATTCACGTCGAACGCGCGCGCGCCGCGGCGTCGCGCTTCGGCGGCACTATCGCGCACGGCTTTCTGACGCTGTCGCTGATCCCGCACTTCATGTACACCACGATCGGGCTGCCGAAGGCGACGATGTCGGTGAACTACGGCCTCAATCGCGTGCGGTTTATGTCGCCGGTGCCGGCCGGCAAGCGCGTGCGCGCGCGTATCGCCCTGCTCAACGTCGAGGACGTCGGCGGCGGGCAGCAACTGAGCTGGAAAATTACGATCGAGCTCGAAGGCAGCGAAAAGCCCGCGTGCGTCGCCGAGACGATCGGCCGCCGCTACGAATGAAAGAAACATGTGGGACGGGTGGAGCGAAGCGAAACCCATCAAAGAAACCTTTGAGTATTTCCCTCTCCCTCCGGGAGAGGGCTAGGGTGAGGGACGGCGGTATAGGAATTCGCGCGGTTTCCCTCACCCCAACCCCTCTCCCGGAGGGAGAGGGGTAATAAATCGGAGATTCCCAAAGTATTATTTTGTCGTTAGCCGCCGGCAAAATCCTAGGCCGCGCCAATTCAGGAGAGGCAAGACATGAAAGCGTTGTTGTGCACCGAGATCGGCTCGCTCGATAAATTGTCGGTCCAAGATGTTCCGTCGCCGCGGCCGGGCCCGAACCAAGTCGTGATCGACGTCAAGGCAAGCTCGCTTAACTTTCCCGACGCGTTGATGGTGAAGGGCTTGTACCAGACGAAACCGCCGTTACCGTTCTCGCCCGGTTCGGAGCTTTCCGGTGTCGTCAAGGAGATCGGCGCCGGGGTTGGTCAATTCAAAGTCGGCGATCGGGTCGTCGGATTTTGCGGGCACGGCGGCTTCGCCGAAGAATGTGTGGCCCCGGCGGATCGATTGATGCTGCTGCCGCCCGGAATGGATTTCGATCTCGGCGCGGCGTTCGGACTCACCTATTGCACGTCGCTGCACGGTCTGCAGGAGTGCGCGCACTTGAAAGCCGGCGAGACGTTGTTGGTGCTCGGCGCCGCCGGCGGCGTCGGCATCGCGGCGGTCGAGATCGGCAAAATCATGGGCGCGCGCGTCATCGCCGCGGCGTCGAGCGATGAAAAACTGGCCGTGTGCAAAAAAGCCGGCGCCGACGAGGTGATCAACTACAGCAAAGAAGACCTGCGCCAACGGCTGAAAGATATCGCGGGCGAAAAAGGCGTGGACGTGGTTTACGATCCGGTCGGCGGCCCCTACTCCGAGCCCGCGCTGCGCGCGACCGGCTGGGCCGGGCGTTTTCTCGTCGTCGGTTTCGCCGCCGGCGAAATCCCGAAAATTCCATTGAACCTCGTGCTGCTGCGAGAGCGCGCGATCATCGGCGTCTATTGGGGCGACTGGACGCGGCGCGACCTGGCAGGGCACATTCGCAACGTCATGCAGCTCATCAAATGGATCGCGGAAGGTAAGATCAAGCCCGTCATCAGCGAACGCGTGTCATTGCGCGACACACCAGCGGCGATGACGCGGCTAACGGAGCGCAAAGTCACCGGCAAAGTGGTCGTGTTGCCGGAAGCGTGATCTATTCCCCCTCTCCCTGTCCTGCTGTACACGGACGTACGAATGTCGCGAGCGCAGGATGCGCAAGAGCGACCTCTCCCGCAAGGGGAGAGGGACACATGAATGGGTTTCCGAAAACAATTTCACGCGCTTAAAGCGCCCCGGAGTAGATTCGTGATGAGAATTCCGAACGATCGATCACCCCCGCGTCGACTCCATCATTCCGGACAACCCCGTGCTAGCCGACCGCTCTAGCCGGCTCTTCGTCGTCCTCGCCGCGTTCTTCGTTTGCAACGCGCTGATGGCCGAGTTCATCGGCGTTAAGATCTTCGCGCTCGAGGAGACGCTCGGCCTGTCGCCCTTCAACTGGGCGCTGTTCGGTCGACAGGGCTCGCTCAATTTCACCGCCGGCGTGATCCTGTGGCCGATTATCTTCATCTTCACCGATATCATCAACGAGTACTTCGGCCGCCGCGGCGTGCGGATGATTTCCTATCTCACGGTAGCGTTGATCCTGTACGCGTTTCTGTTCGCCTATCTCGCAATCTCACTCACCCCGGCGAGCTGGTGGATCGGCGTCGGTGCGAGCCAGGGCGTACCGGACATGCAAGCGGCGTTCGCCAACACCTTCGGCCAGGGGTTGTGGACGATCGGCGGCTCGATCATCGCCTTCTTGATCGGCCAACTCATCGACATCGCGATCTTCCAAAGAATTCGCCGCATCACCGGCGAGCGTTACATCTGGCTGCGCGCCACCGGCTCGACCGTGGTATCGCAGCTCGTGGATAGCTTTGTCGTGCTCTACATCGCCTTCGTCATCGGCCCGCAACACTGGCCGACGAATCTCTTTCTCGCCGTCGGCACGGTCAACTATCTGTACAAAATTTCCGCCGCGATTCTACTGATTCCGCTCATTTACCTCGTGCGCCGTGCCATCCAGGCGTATCTCGGCAAAGACGCCGCCGCGTCTCTCGAAGCGCACGCCGTCGGCTGAGTCCCGACGATACGATCGACCGCTCGATTGGCGCCGATCCGTAGCAACACCGAGCGACGCGCCACCGTAGTACATTGATATACTCCGCGCCACGTAGACGTTGATCTCCACACGTGGCTCGCAAACACTTCGGTATCGCATTCTCTCACACGCCGCCGTTCACGGCCGGCGACGGCGTTATTCTGCTCGCGCTCGCCGCGCTGCTTTACGCCGGCGCGCGTTTAGCGCTGCAAGCGCCGGTGGTGATCGCCGGACCGGACATTTCGCTCAAGTCCTCCGCGCTTCCGTGGTACGCGCTCCTCTCGGTCGCGCGCATGAGCGCGGCGTACCTGCTCGCGGTCGTCTTCAGCCTGGCGTACGGCTACTACGCGGCGCGCAATCGCACCGCCGAGAAAGTAATGCTGCCGCTGCTCGATGTGCTGCAGAGCGTGCCGATTCTCTCGTTCCTGCCGGTGGTGCTGTTGAGTCTCACGGTGGTGTTGCCGGTCGGCATCGCGACCGAGCTGGCCGCCGTCATTCTGATCTTCACGTCGCAGGCATGGAACATCACCTTCAGTTTTTATCAGTCGATGAAAACGGTACCGAACGAACTGCGCGAAGCGGCCGCCGTCATGCGCTTCGGCCGCTGGATGCAATTTCGGTTTCTCGAGCTGCCGTTTGCCGGCATCGGGCTGGTGTGGAACAGCATCATGAGCTGGGCCGGCGGCTGGTTTTTCTTGATGGCGGCGGAGATGTTCACCGTGGGCAGCCGCGATTTTCGTCTGCCCGGCCTGGGCAGTTACCTACAGAGCGCCGCGCACGAAGGCGATGTCGGCGCGGTGCTGCTCGGTGTTGCGACGCTGGTGGCGGTCGTGGTCGCGCTCGATCAGTTGTTGTGGCGGCCGTTGCTCGCGCTCACCGAGCGGCTGAAACTGGAAAGCACCGAGGGCGAGACCGAAAGCGGCAGCTGGTTCCGCGATCTCTTGGCGCGCTCCTGGTTGATTACCCGGTTCATCGAGCGCGTGTGGACGCCGCTGCTTGAGCGCCTCGACGCCCGCTGGCAATCGCCGGACACAAACACGCATGCGCCGGATGAAACGGCGGGCTCGAAGGTGATCGGCTGGCGCACGGTGGCCATCGCGATTCCTTTCGGCGCCATTCTGATTTACGCCGGCGTCCAGGCGACGAATATGCTGGCGTCGCTGTCGATCGGGGCATGGCTCGACATCGCGCTCGGCATCGGCGCCACGTTCCTGCGCGTGCTCGCCGCACTCGTGATCGCCTGTGCCTGGACCATCCCGCTCGGTGTGGCGATCGGCACGCGCCCGCGCGTCGCCGCCGTGTTGCAGCCGCTGACGCAGATCCTCGCGTCGGTGCCGGCAACGGCGTTGTTTCCGATCGTGCTGCTGGCGCTGCTGCGCCTGCCCGCCGGCGTCGATCTTTCCGCGATTCTCCTGATGCTGCTCGGCACGCAGTGGTATCTGCTGTTTAACGTCATCGCCGGCACCAGCGCGATCCCGCAAGATCTGCGCGACACTTCGTTGCTCTTGCGCATGAGCGAAGCGGATCGATGGCGCACGCTGTTCTTGCCCGCGCTATTCCCCTACGCGGTGACCGGCGCGATCACCGCTGTCGGCGGCGCGTGGAACGCGAGCATCGTCGCGGAGTACGTAACGTTCGCGGGCCAGACGTATTCAACCGTCGGCATCGGCGCACTCATCGCCCGCGCGACGGCGGCGGGCGACTACGCGTTGCTGCTCGCCGCGACGCTGTCGATGGTGGTCGTCGTCGTGCTGATCAATCGACTGTTCTGGGTGCGCCTCTATCGGCTCGCCGAAGCGCGCTACCGTCTGGAGTAACCGTGCAACAAGCCGCTCACGCCGCCGCGCCGATAATCCAGCTTAAGAACGTCTCGAAGTCGTTCGGTAAATCGCCGCGTCGTTTCGTCGCGCTGCGCGACGTCGCGCTCGACATCGGCGTCGGCGAGTTCGTTTGCATCGTCGGCCCGTCGGGCTGCGGCAAGTCGACCCTCTTGAACGTGATCGGCGGCTTCCAGGCGCCGACGCGCGGCGAAGTCACCGTGCAGGGCGAGCCGGTGCGCGGCCCCGACCGGCGACGCATCTTCGTGTTCCAGGACGACGGCGTGTTCCCGTGGCTGACGGTCGAGCAGAACGTCGCGTTCGGATTGTCGCGCGCGAGCGCCGCCGAGCGCCGCCGCACGGTGGCGCACTACGTCGAGCTGGTGGGGCTGGTCGGCTTCGAGAGCGCCTACCCGCGTCAGCTGTCGGGCGGCATGCGCCAGCGGGTGGAGATCGCGCGCGCGCTCGCCGCGAAC
>JBGPCS010000115.1:0-7643 GCA_041481875.1 Sulfurifustaceae bacterium | reverse complement strand
CTTCGTGCAGCGCCTGGAAGCGCACGACGATCAAAAAGGCTGCGTCAAGTACAGCTACTTCTCCGGCGACGCCGATCGCATACCGCCGCACAACGCCTGCGTGTTCGGCACCGACGCCGTGCTCGCGTTCACCGGCGAAATCTTCGGCGCCGCCGGCTACGCGCAGCTCGCGTTGACCAGCGATCGAAACATTCTCGAAAACGGCCCGGCGCGCGACCAGATGGGCGCGTTCGGGTATTTGCGCAACACCGCGAAGTGGAAAAACTTGCAGATCCGCTATCGCGAGTTCATGCCGGTCGGCGTGCGGCCGGTGTTAATCACGGTCACTTAAGGATACGGCCATGAAAGGCGACTTCTCGAAACTCGATTTCAATCCGGCGGACAACTTCACCGGCGTGCTGTATCAGCAGGGGCGCGTGTTCGTCGATACCGACGGCACCGCGGAAACGCTGATCGACAATCACCTGCGCACGACGCTCGCAAAGGACGCGATCGGTCCTCTCGTCGCCGCGGTGCCGGCCGCCGCGCCCAACAGCTTCAAGATCGTGCAAGCGCAGGCGACGGCGAGCGACGTCACCGTCACGATCGAGCCGGGCCATCTCTGGGCCGATGGCATTCCGCTGGCGCTCGCAAGCACGGTCGACGTCGCGCTCAAGGCCACGTACCTCGGTCCGCCGATCGAATCGCCGCAGCCGAGCCCAAGCAGCATCACCGCAGCGACGCGCGACGCGGTGATCCTCGAAGTGTGGGAAGAAGCGTTCAATGCGTTTCAGGATCCGTTGCATCTGATCGAACCGGCGCTCGGCGGCGTGGACACGACCGAGCGTGTCAAGGCGTCGTATGCGCTGAAGCTTTTGCGCCTCAACGCCGGGGAAGATTGCACCAACATCAGCGACCGTCTCACCGATAATTTTTCGGCCAAAGGTCATCTGACGGTGACGCCGGCGGCGGCGATGACGATCACCGGCGACTGCCCGATCGACGCGGGCGGGGGTTACAGCGGCTTCGAGCATTTTCTCTATCGCGTCGAGATCGCCGAACCCGACAGCGGCGGCAACGCGCGGTTCAAATGGTCGCAGTTCAACGGCGGCCTCGTGGGGCGCGGCGAGTTCACGTCGACCGGCGGCACGACCGCGACGGTGGCGATCAAAGCCAACAACCAGATGATCAACCACTGCGGTCTGACGAGCTTCTATTTGGAGGCGCTCAAGTACGACGCGCAGTACGGACATTGGCGCGTCGTATTCACCGCTGCTGCGACGCTCCCGCAGGACGACCTGCTTTCGCTGACCAACACCAGCGGCACCTGGCCCGCGACGACGCCGAGCACGGCGTTCTTCCGGTTGTGGAATGGCATAGCGCTCGTGAGCGCGTTTCCGATTCCCGGCGGCGGCGCGACGGCGAATCCGCTGAAAGACGGGATCCAACTCGCGTTCGACGCGCCGGCGAGCGGCAAGTACACGCCGGGCGATTATTGGACGTTCCCGGCGCGCGCCGCCGGCAGCGGTGTGGATGCCGCCTGGGTCGCCGCCAACTGGCCGAACAGCGCGCCGCCGCAAGGCGTGCATTATCACCGCGTGCCGCTCGGCGTGCTGAATTGGAGCGGCCCACCGACCGTGACGATTACCGCAGCCGCGGATGAGATCGAAGACTGCCGGCGCGTCTTCGATCCGCTGACCGACTTGCGCGGCTGCTGCATCGAAGTGAAGCCCGGCGAGGACATTCACGGCGCGTTGAAGAAAATCTTCGACGCCGGCGGCGGCTGCTTGTGTCTGATGCCCGGCGATCACACGCTCACGAAGCCGATCGATCTCACCGGCAAGAACAGCATCCGCATCAGCGGTTTCGGTCCGGCGACCCGGCTGTCGATCGCGAGCGCGATCGAAGCGCCGGCGCCGTTCGTGTTGACGAACGCGCACGACATCGCGTTCGAATCGTTCGTCGTCATCAATCAATCGCCGTTGCCGCTCTGGCGCTGCAGCAACGCGGTGCGCCTTAGCGTCGAACGCGTGTTCGCGGTCGCGACGCTCGACGGATCGATGCAGGCGCTGTTCGCGCTGCAGGGCTCGTGTCACGGCTGGCGGCTCGCGGACAACGTGTTCGTCGGCGCTATGGGTTTAGCCGGCCGTCTGCTCGCGTCGAGCTCAATCCTCGACAACGTTTGGATCGGCGCGCGCCGCGGTCTCGATCTGCTCTACGGACAAGAATTGCAAATCGAGCGCAACGACTTCCTCGGCATCCATACCGACCTCTTCAAGAATATCGACACGCTGGTCGGCGGCATGGCGGCGGGCGCGACGGCGTTTTCCTCCGGCCAAGGGCTGTCGCTCGGCATCTTGACCGCGCCGAACGCCGCGGTCGCGCCGGGCTACATCGCCGTCGAGATCCACGGCGCGTTCGACGTCGACATCGTCGACAACGAACTGTACGGCTCGGTCGGTCTCCATCTCGAATGGACCGAGAATTGCTTCATCAGCCGCAACCGCTTTCTGACGCTCATCGTCGCCGCGGCCGTCGGGATCGCGCACGGCTTTCGCTTCGGTGAAAACCGCATCGGCGTTGCCGCCGACGATCAGAAATTGCAAAAGCCGATGACGTGCGCGGCCGGCTTGGTACTGATGGCCGACGTCGTCGAGTGCCGCATCGCCGACAACGTGTTCGCGAACGTCAAGCAGGGCGTGCTGTTCGAATCCGACGTCGGCGGTAAGAAAATGATCGCGCGCGATTTCTCCGGCAACCTGCTCATGATGGCGAAAACCACCGACGCCGGCGCGCAGAAGGAGCTCGACGCCGCCGAAGCGCGCGGCAAGGAAATTTCGGACAAGAGCCTGTTCCTCACGTCGTCGTTCTTTCGCGTCGGCACGAGCCAGCGCGTCGTCATCGAGGGCAACCAGTTTCACGCGTCCATGACCGGCATCGAATGGTCCGGCACCACGCAAGTGTTCGACTTTCGCATCGCCGGCAACGCCTTCATCGGCTGCCAGGATGTCGCGATCCAAATCGAGCCGGACGCGCGCATCTTGCTGCTCGCCGAGCCGGTCGACACCAAAGTGCGGCTGGTCGAGAACAACCGTTTCGAGGTCTTCTCCGGCGCCGTCCGTTCGACCATCGGCGCGCTGCGCATCGAGAAGAACGACATCCGCGTCGACACGCCGGCGTTCAAAGTGGCGGGGCCGAAGGAAATACTCGGCGTCGCCGCCGATAATCTCTACAACTCGCCCGCGATGGCGCAAGCGGTTAAATCCGACGACACGCCGCTGGTGTTGATGATGTCCACCCAGGCGAGCAGCGCCGCCGAAGCGAATCCGGACGGTATCAACGCCAGCGGCTTCGCCGGCGCGAGCGAGAAGCTCCTGAAAACCAATCCGGCGAAAAAGGGCGACGCCTCGGCCGACAACCTTTTCGTCCTGAAGACGTTCGCGACACTCGGCGCGAATCTTTATCTCGGTCTGCTCGGCAACTCGCTGCTGCCGAAGTGGACGTTCAACAGCGAAGGCTTCGCGGTCAATCTCGCCGGCATCCAGAACCAGTTCGTCCACAACCGCTTGTACGGCAAGAACACCGAGCGCCCAGGCGGCGTGCTGTTCGGCGCGGTCTCGGGCGAAGTGCGCGACAACGACGTGGTCGTGCCCGGCAACGCGGTGCTGCTGAACGGCAAGCTCGGCCTCGCGAGCGGGTACCAGGGCGCGCAAGTCGTCGGCAACTCGCTGGTCGCGGTCGGCGTGCCGGGCTCGAAGACGGCGGTGTACGCGCTCGCGATTCCGAGCCTGAGCCCTGGGAACCTCACGATCAACGGCAATATTTTCAAAGGCTCGGTGATGATCGGCGGCGATCCGCTGACGGCGCAGGGCTTCAGCAACAACAACGTCTTTACCTCGGCCGGTAAGTTCACCCTGTACAACGCGATGAAACTCGAGCCGGCGACATATGCCGTTTCCTCGCTGATAAAACTGTTCCCGACCAAGAGCGGAAACTTCGGCGTGTTCAAGCCGCCCGGGATCATTTTCCAAATTTGGCAGACCGACCCGCACGCGAACCGGCCGGTCGTGCACTTTTGCCAAAACCGCGTGATTCAGGGCTGGGTCGGAATCTTCCAGGCGCTCTCCGGCGCGTATTGGACGGCGGCGACGCTGAAAAGCCAGTCCGCGCAGGCGCTGATCGCGAACGTCGGCAATAACGTGATCGACTACGGCGGCTCGGCGGTCGGCTCCGAGCTGATCGTGAGCGGCAACTACAGTCAGGCGGCGCTCAAGTACCGCGTCGGCAATCGCGTGCAAGCGGTCGCGAATATTCCGGCGGCGGTGAGTTTTTAATCGGCGGGGAGGCCAACGAAATACGGCTGAAACCACAGATGCACACAGATAAACACAGATGAACCGATCAAAAACAATAGATAGTTCTTTTGTCCGTGTTTATCCGTGTGCATCTGTGGTTATGAAATTCTTAACGAATTGATCAGATCTTCCTTATTCGGATCTCCTTAAGCAATCACAGGAGCGGTGCGATGAACGAAACCGGAAACAACGACGCGGTCGATTTCGAAGGGCAGATCAACAAGCGACGCGACGCGCTGATCGCGCGCAAGCGCGCCGAGAACGAAACCACCATCGCGCGCATCACGACGCTCGATACCGGTTGGGAGGACGTGAACGGCGAGATCGACACCGATCTCAAAGGCGGCCTCGACTCCGTCGGCGTGGAAACGCAGGCGATTCAGGATGCGCGCGACCGGCTCACGCGCAACGTCTGCGAGGGGGTCGATAAGAACGCGTTTGCCATCGCCGGCAAGCTCGTCGACATCAAGACCAAGGTCGGCCTGCCGGGGCTCACGGTCGAGATCGGGTTCGCGTCGCAAAGCACGGGCGCGCAACCGGCCGGGGGGCAGCCAACGTTGGTGTTGTTGCGCGACGGGGGAAGTGCACCGGCCGGGTCCGGGTTGCGCATCAATACGAATTTCCAAGCCCTCGACGGCGGACAGAGCGTCGCCACCGAGACCGACAACTTCGGCGATTTTTTCTTTTCGCTGCCGCTCGGCGTGTCGGCGCTGACGACATCGGCGGCCGCGGCGGGGCAGGTGGCATCGCTCATTCTCGTGCGCTTCGGCGATACCGTCGTGCTTCGGCAAGAGCGCACGTTCGCGCCGAAAGCGGGCGCGACCGAGCATCTGACGCTCGAGATCGACTGCAGCGGCAAGCTGAAGGACGTGCTCGAGCACGGCAAGCAGGTGGCGGCGAGCGTCGAGAGCGACGCCGCGCTGGTCGAAGCGCGCTCCGCGAATTTCGAAACAGCGTACACGACGTTCAAGCAAATGTCGGACGCGACGCTCTCGCAATTGCGCCTGCTCAAAGCCGACTTATCCGGCGCGGCGCCGCAACCGGCACCCGCGACGGCGCCGACACTCGCGCGCGCGGAAGCGCCGGCGACGCGTTTCCTCGGCAACTCGCACGATCGCGAGCTGCACGACCTGCAGAATAGAAAGAAGCAGTGCCACATCGACGATATCAAACCCGACCACCGCGTATTTTTCGCAACCGAGCGCGACGCGGTGGCGGCCGGCTACGACCACTGCCGGTACTGCTTCGGAAAACAGAAGTCGAAGCGATGACGCCTCCGCGCGACCGCGAACTGTCGCCATCCGCACGCACGCGCCCACCCGCACCGGCGCGCCGTCCGGCCTCGAGTGCGACGACGTTTGCGCCGGCGGCCGACCGGTGCACGTGCGAAGGCGGATGTCCCAAGTGTCAGCCCGACTCGTCCGCATCCGAAAGCGCTGCCGCGGACGCGCTTCCGGATGTCGGCGTCGAGGCGCCGCTGCCGCATCGCGCGGAGATGGAACGCGCGTTCGGCCTTTCGTTCGATCAAGTGCACACGCGCGTCGGCGCGGGTTCCGGGCTCGATCGCTATCAGGCGAACGCCGTCGCGCGCGGCAACAACGTCGCGTTTCGCGACGCGCGCCCGCCGCGCAGCCAAGTGGCGCACGAGCTGACGCACGTGTTGCAGCAGGGCGGGCAAACCTCCGGCAGCGGCGTCAGCTCGCCGGCGAGCGCCGCCGAGCGTGAAGCCGACGGCAACGCCGCGCGCGTGCGCGACGGACTCGCGCCCGTGTCCGCGACAGTCAGTGCCCCGCGCGGCGTGGTTTACCGCGACATCAAGGAAGACTTGCGCACGGCAATCTCCGGCTGGGGCACCGACGAAGACGCGATCTACAACCGCCTGCGCAGCGCAAAGCCGGACGAAATCACCGCCGTTACCAGTGATCCGCTGTTGATGCAGGATCTCTACGACGATCTGGATCGCGACGAGTGGGGTTACGTGCTCGGCCTGCTCGGCCTGGGCGCGGAGACGCGCATCCACGCGGCGTCCGCCGGCTGGGGCACGGACGAGGAAGGCATCTACAACGCGTTGCGCGCGACGCCGGCGCTCGAGCTGAAAACGCTGATGCAGAACGGCACGGTGCTGATGGAGATGCGCGATGAGCTGAGCGACGACGAGCTCGGCTACGCGCTCGCGATCGTCGGCGATAAATTCCAGCGCGGCGCCGGCGTTACGTTCGCCGAGGCGTATCACGCGCTGATGCTCTATCCCGACGCGGTGGACGAGGCGTGCAAGTACTTCGACAGCGCCATGGGCAACAGCGTCGTGACGCACGTCATCGGCAATTTGCCGCGCGGCAGCAACTTGCCGGCCGCGGCTATCGCCGATCTCGATACGCACATCGACAACGACGACAACGTGCTGCGCGTGCACGCTGCCTTCGAGACGCGCTGGAACTTCAGCGACAAGGCGGTCGCCGACCCGGGCAAGGCGGTGCCGGGCTGGACCGTCGGAAAAATCCGCGACATCCATCATGCGCTCAAGGAAGTCCCGAGCGCACACGTGACGCGCCCGACGCAAAACCTCTCGGGCTTTCAGCTCGACGCGACGAAAAAGTGGGAAGACTACGGCTATTGGCGCAGCCCGTATGTCGGCGTCGGCACCGACTTCAGCGATGTGGAAGGTTTGGTGCGCCACGAGGTGGGGCACTCGATCGACGAGAAACTCGGCGCTACGTCGGAGTCGTTTAAGAAGAACGCCGTCAACGGCTGGGATTGGGGCGCGAGCTCGGCGGCGGTGTGGGAAATGTACATGCCGAATCCGTGGCTCCGGAAGGACGGCACGCAAGTCCCCGTTGCCGATCAGACGGCGATCAAGAAGACGCTCGATTCCTACGTCGGCAGCGACGGCACGAAGGAATTGTGGGACTTCACCATCGCCGCCGATCCGATCCGTACGTACTGGAAAGACGAGGTGCCGATGATCGAAGCCGCACGCTCCATTGCCGGCTACGGGGACAAGATTTATTGGCACCTCGGCAACGTCAAGCAATATGGCTCGCGCTACTTCAGCTACAGCAACTACTACCACTACTTCTGTACCTACAACACGCTCGTGCAGGACAAGCGCCTCACGGATTACTCGCTGTTCGGTCACCAGGAATTTTTCGCGGAAATGTACGAGATCTACTACGAAGATGGTGCCGGCCCGGAACGCGGCAAGAAACTTAAGGAAGTGCCCAATTGGAAGCAATTCTTCGACACCACGGTGCACCCGACGGCGTAGCGGCAATGCCGCGCGAACTGCGGCTGCGCGTACATGTGCTCGCG
>JBGPCS010000114.1:0-7686 GCA_041481875.1 Sulfurifustaceae bacterium | reverse complement strand
ATGAACCGCCGCCGCATGATGGAGCTGATCGTCGAGGCGCTGGAGAAGCGCTTGCCACCGTTTAAGGCGGTCGGGGAAGCGATCAACTGTCACCACAACTACGTCGCGCAGGAGACGCACTTTGGCGAGAAACTTTTCATCACGCGCAAGGGCGCGATTTCCGCGCGCGCGGGGGAGCTCGGCATCATTCCGGGCAGCATGGGAGCGAAGAGCTACATCGTGCGCGGCAAGGGTAGCGAGGAATCGTTTTGCTCGTGTGCGCACGGCGCCGGCCGCCGCATGAGCCGCACGCAGGCGAAGAAACAGTTCAACCGGCACGATCTGGCGAAACAGACCGAGGGTGTGGAGTGCCGCAAGGACGGCGGCGTGGTCGATGAGATTCCGGCGGCGTACAAGGATATCGACGAGGTGATGGCCAATCAGTCGGACTTGGTCGAGGTGGTGCACACCTTGAAGCAGGTTATCTGCGTTAAGGGTTAGCCTGGGTCGCTATCGATTGTGCTTACGAAAACAGGACGCGTCCTTTGAACAAAAAAAGGGGCAAGAGCGACTTGCTCTTGCCCCTCGCCTCGGCGATTTTTGATCGCTTACTTTCGCCACCGCGGGTTTTGGGTCCGACGGAAGCGCGTATCCCTGAATTACGGAGCGACGAAGGTTTTCAGCCAGTCGAGATTCGCGTTGAGCTCCCACGCGCTCGCGCCGCTCGCCCAACCGGTGTCGAGCGCAGTTCCGGCTTTGCATCCATCGCCGTTCAACATGTAGCAATGATCCGCGCTACCGTCCTGGGTTTCGCTACCTTTAACCATGTACCAGCCGCTGCCGTTGGCCTGTAAACAAGAATACGCGGTGCTGCCGCAACTGACACCCGTGACGAGTTGCGATTGAGTGCGCACTGCGTTCGCGTTTCCACCGCCAAACGTATCGACTTCTCCATTCACCACGCGAAGCCGATCCGACGTTATCGTATGTTTACCGTTGGTCATGCAAGAGCTGAGATCGTAGAAACTGTACTTGGTATGCGTGCCCATGGCATAGGCTGCCTGCACGCGTGCGTCATAGTTCTTCGCCAGCGTTGCCAGTATCGAACCCTGACTGAGACCGCCGACGACGATACCCTTGCTGCAATCCGCCTTGGCGCGAGCGCATACCGCCTTGACGGCGCTGTTGGCGCTGCTCGAATCGAACACGCACTTCGCGCGACCGCTGAGCGTCGAACAGTTACCGAACCCGGAGTTCGGATATTGCACACTCACCGCGACAAAGCCCCGGTTCGCCATGCCATCGATAGCGGCGGTAGCGATCGGACTCGTGTAAGACTCGCCGGTACCCACCGTGTAAATGAAGACGGGGTAAGTGCCCGCCTCGGTCGGCTCCCTGCCGGTAATGTCGTAACTCGAACCGCACGATGTGCCGTTCTTATACGTCGTGGTGAATGAATCCACTGCTCCGGCGGACACGCTGAATAGCGCTCCGGCGAAAACAGCCACCGCGGCGGCGACGCTTCTTGCGGCGGTAGAACCGATGGTTGTAACAGACGATGGGACGTTTCCTTTGAGTTCAAACTTCATAGTTGGATACCCCCAAAAAATTAACAGCCGAACCTTCGAACACCGCGACATGTTCTAGTCGCCAGGAAGACCAAGCATCCTGTGCAGTCTGTAGGGGCAGTTGATGCAACGGGTATGCCGCGTGACGAATCGCGGCATCGGATTCGAAACCGCCGGGAAAACGGCGGGAACTCAATCGGGTCATCTGGGGACCAGTACTCGTCTACATCAATTTGCGTCAACGCGGCCGATTTTACGTCAGTGACGTATCTCGGCGCCCGGAAATACACGATCGCATGGGCTCGCTTGTCACGGAAACTTGGCCTATAAGCCGAACCGGCGAAAAGGCGCGCAAGCAAGTACACAACGCACGCCGGTCGTTTCGAAAGGCGAAGTTGCAAGCGTCTAGCGCGGCTGAACTCTAGCCGACCACGTGTCTATCGCGCCGCCAAACGGCAGAGATGGCGCTTCGCGTGTGCAGTGCCGGACCTGAGCAACCGTTCGATTTGAAACTCCCGAGAATCCGACTTAACATCGCGGTCCGTGTTTCTGGCGGCGTTGACGGTGCCGCGCAAACGTCAGTATGGGAGGAACAGCGATGGTTCGTATGGCACGATTGGCGGCATGCCTGTGTTTGCTCGCCGCCTGCTCGCCCGCCCAGGCGCCGCCGAACCTGAAAACGGCGTTGGGACTGAAGGAACTCATGGAGCATGTCGTCGATCCGTCCGCCGACGCCTTTTGGCTGGCATCGGGCACGATCATTACCGCGAAAGGCGAGACGAGCCGGGCGCCGACGACCGAGGCCGGCTGGGAAGCAGCCGTCAACGCGGCGGCGATGTTGGTCGAAAGCGGCAACCTCCTCATGATGCCGGGTCGCGCCAGGGATCAGAAGGAGTGGGTGCAATTCGCGCAGCAACTGGCGGATGCCGGCGTCGCCGGCATGAAAGCAGCTCAGGCGAAGGACGAGCGGGCGGTATTCGAAACCGGCGGACAGATCTACATCGCCTGTCGAAGCTGTCACATGAAATATCTGCTTGGATATCCGTAAGGACTGCCCGTTGGATCGTCAGCCCGTATTTCAGCGACACGCTTGTGTGTCGCGCCGCTACGATTGTGCGTGCGCATGTCGTAGGCACGAAGGTGTCGCGCGCGTGAGAGAAATGACGCGCTCGCAGGGGGTTTGCTGATGGATCTGGCTGGGGTTGCGCTGTGGCTAAGCGAGACTCAAGGCAGCATCGCTCTGCACGAGTCCTTATATATGTACACGCTGATCGAATCGATCCATGTCATCGGGATCACTCTCTTCGTCGGTTCGATCGCGATGGTGGATCTGCGTCTGCTCGGCCGCGCGTTCAGCAGTACGCCGGTTTCCGAAATGACGCGACGCATTCTGCCATGGACGGTCGCCGGGTTCGTGATCATGGCGGCTACCGGATTGCTCTTGTTCTACGCCATTCCGGTCCGCACGTATCACAGCGTCTGGTTCCGTCTCAAGGTCGTTCTGTTTCTCATCGCCGCCGCGAATATCTGGTTCTTCCACCGTCGCGTGCAACGTGACGTGGAATACTGGGATCGCAAGCAGGTTCCGCCGCGCTCGGCGCGCTTGGCCGCGACGATTTCCTTGGTAGTTTGGGCCTCCGTCGTCGTCGCCGGACGGATGATCGCCTACAACTGGGCCGATTGCGATCGCCCGCAGCCGGACTGGATCAATTGGATCGCGCAGTGCGCGTCCTACGGCGGGTGAGTGGTGGATCTTTACGCGCTCTTCGAAAGTTTCGAGCAAACGCCGATCGGCGACGGAATAAAACAGTCGGTCTGGATCTTCCCGGCGATTGAAGCGGTGCACCTGCTCGCGTTGGCGCTGCTTGGCGGCGCGGTGCTCATGCTCGATTTGCGTCTGCTCGGCATCGGCCTCACGACGCAATCGCCGTCGGTGATCGAACGTCAAACCCGTCCCTGGCTGATCGGCGCCGTCAGCGTCATGATCGCGACCGGTATTCCGCTGTTCTTGTCGGAAGCGCTGAAGCTCTACGACAAGGAGGCGTTCTGGGTGAAGATGAGCGCGCTAATCGTCGTGCTGGTCTATACGTTCGCGGTACACGGTCCGTTCGCGCGGCGCGATCCGGCGCTCGGTGCGCTAAGCAGGACGATCGCCGGCGTCTCCATCGCGCTCTGGCTCATGGTCGCCATCGCCGGCCGCTGGATCGGGTTTTCCTAAGTCAGACGAGCGCTGCCGCGTTCGCCGCGGCACGGCGCCACGTATCTCAACGCCGCAAGCGCAATCCGTCTATTTCGGCGGCTCGGTGGGATCGGATCCGTCTCTCGGCGCCCCCGTGCCACTCGAACCCATGAAAAGCTTTTGCCCGTTGGGAAATGTCACGTCGCGTCCGTTGGCCTTACAGGTCGGCGCGCAGTAGTGGTCCTTGCTTTGGTAGCCACGCACGACGATCTCGGTGCCGATCTTCAGCGTGTCCCTGGTGATCCCCCCACGCAGCAGCGTATTAGGCGTTCCGCCTTCCACCGCCCAGAGCTGCGCGGGTTTGTCCTTCTCCTGCACCATGATGTGTACCCATGCGTGCGGATTTATCCACTCGATCTTCGTCACCTTGCCGCGCAGCAGCACCGGCGTGTTCGCATCGAACTCCGCGGCGAACGCGTGATGTGCGCGCACGCTCGGCGGCAGCGCCGTCAGCGGAACACCGAGCAGCAGAGCGAGCGTCGCTGCGAGTAAATAGCGGCGTTTCATCGGGAACCTCCGGCGGAGGCACGTTGTTTTTCTTCGTAGCGCGCGCCGCGAAGAATCCCTTCCAGGGAGTGGTTGCCCTCGTGACACGCGTACTCGTACATCGGTCCTTTGGCCGCGCGCATCGGCATCTCGCCGCGCCACGTTTGCGTGTAAGCCTTCGCGTCTTCGACGGTAAACTGATACAAAATTTCATCCTTGGCAACCCGCGTAAAACGTTCGGTAACTTTCGCGTTGGGCGCGAGGTACAGACGATGACGAACGTCGGCGGTGAACGCTTGCGCCGGATGTAGGTTCGTCGTCTCGACGACCAGCGTGTCGCCTTCCCAGTGTCCGATCGAATCGCCCATCCACGGCCGCACATTTTCCGGCGGATGCACGCCGCCCAAGCGGATGATGCGCGCGTCGTGGTTCATCTCGACGACGATCGTGACGTAGCCGGGCGACTGCACGATTTGATAGTTGTTGTTGTAGAGCACGTTCAACATCGGCGGCCCGCCGGTCGAGCCGTAGCCGACGATGCAGCGCTCGCCGAGCGAGCGGACCTCGGGATCATCGAAGGATCGCGAGGCGGCGGCGCGCATGGCGCGCAATCCTTCATCGGAATAGGGAACGCGGCCGGTCGAGGGATCGACCACCCACGACGTGCGAATCTCGCCCTTTACCACCGCGAGCTTTGAGCCGAGATCGAGCCAGAACGTGTTGTACCCGCGTACGTCATCACCCGCTCTGGGTGCGCCGGCGGTGGGATCGCTCGGTGCTTTGTCCCCGTCTATTCGCGAGTTGGTCGCCGCTTCGATGACCTTTGCTTCCTCCGGGGTCGCCACCAGCTGGTTGACCATGGGAGGCCGTTCCAAGGTAGTGATGGAAGCATTGTTCCAGAGCCCTTGAAGATCGGGGTCGCCGAACGAAGTCCGCGACGCCTTGTAAGCGCCGGCCGGTTTCTTGGCAGCCGGTGTCGTTTCCGCCGTTGCCGTGACCGCGATGACCGCGAGCGCCGCAATGAGCAGACCCGCGAATGAGTTGCGCATGATTGGATTCATTTCAGTGGCTCCTTGCGTAGATGCCCATAAATGAGTTCTTCAACGAATTCGACGCACTTGAACTGCTGCAACCGCGCGTCCGCGCCGACCCGCCGGTAGAGCGTCATGTCGATCTTCCAAGGCCGCGTGTAAACCTCGGGGTCGGTGATCGTCGCCTCGTAGCGCAGCGTGTTCGGGCCGGTCGGCGTGTAACGTTCGACGACGTGCAGCTTATCGGAATGGTGGTTGCCGGAACGGTCGAACCAGGTGCTGTCGTTCTGCGAGGTGACATCCACGATCAACGTGTCGCCGTCCCAGCGCCCAACCGATTGGCCCATCCACGAATCGACCGGCGCCGGGCCGGGGTCCTTGAAGAGAATATTGCGCGTCGCTCCCGCGTATTCATAGGCGAATAATAGCGCGGCATCGCTGTGGAAAATCTGGAACGGATGCGGCAAGTACGTCGCGCGCGGTACGCCCGGCAAGTAGCATTTGATTTCCGGATCGCGCTCGAGCCAGTTTTTTTGGTTTTCGAGCTTCTTCGCGAGCGCGTCCGGTTGGTACGGAATCTTTCCGCCTTCGACCACGCCGAGACCCGCGGGCACGGCGCCGACGGCGCCGAGCGCGACCACTTCCTTTGCCGGCACGGCCCCGTGGGGACCGGGGCGCAGCGCCATCGCCGCGCGCGCGGCGTGCGGTTCCAGATCGTAGTTCGCCGTGTTCAGCGCCTGCCATACGCCGTTCAGGTCGGGATGTCCGCCCGGACCGGCGGGGGCCTTGTAGACGTTCTGAGCCGCGCGCGGGGCCGTCGTTTCGCACAGTGAAACCGACGTTAAACTTCCCAAGACAACACTCGCCAATATTTTCGCCACTACCGTTTTTTTCATGCCGCCTCCAACGTTCAGCGAGGCTGCATGCGGGAATTCAACCCCGCGCTTCAGTCTCGGATGGATTCTAATCGACGCCCACGTCTATGCGCCAGAGCGCGCTCGCTGTCGGAGTCGCGGTTGGGCGATCTCGATCACGCACTTAGGGAGGCTTCTGAAAATACTTGTTAACCGCTAAGGACGCCAAGGATGAGGAGCCGGAACCCGAACGAAGAATCCTTTTGCGTCCTTGGCGTCCGGAAGCTCTGACTAGCTGACCTTCCATTTACCGGGGGATGAGGTTGATTGCCGTTTCTAGGTCTGTAGACTCTGGTAACAATATCCGGCGCGTTCGAGCGTCAACGGTATGACCCGTCAGTTCTGGCAGGTTCTAAGGCTTATTCACCGAATTACAATCAACATACGGCTTTGAAGAACCCTCCGTGACGATACGGGAGATGCGAAATGGAAATGGATATGAGTGCCATTACCGAAGAAGTTCGTTCAAAGGTTGCAAATCGGAGCCAATTCGACGGAACCGTGAAGTTCTGTTTCGAAACGAAAGACGTGTTGCTCATCGATGGGCGGCATAGTCCTTACGTAATCTGCAACGAGGATAAAGCGGCGGACTGCACCGTTCGGATCAAGTTTGCCGATTTCGTAAAGATGGTCAGAGGCGAGTTGAACGGGACGATGGCGTACATGACTGGCAAATTAAAGGTGGAAGGGAATTTGGCTCTTGCCGTGGGTTTGTCGAAATTCTAGTCGCCGGTTCGACGAGAAGTTTTCCATCGCCTCGCAGGCCGATAATTCCGGCTGCAACTGGACCGCGGACTGTACCAATCTCGTATTTACCCGACACCGGATCCTCCAGTGTCGCCCGAGTGCCGTGAGTTAAGTGGCTACGGTTTCATCATCATTCACCTCCGCAGTTTCTGTTGCATGGCGAACGATCGGCGGGCACCCCTCAAAGGTTCCTTAAATCTTCCACCCGTATTGTGCGCAGGTTGGACGAATTGATCTCATCGTCGTAGATGAGATCGATGAAGCCATACATCATCTCCTCGAACGATTGACGGCCAAATGTAACCGTCGCGGCCGGGTCGGGGTTCTGCGGGTTGGCGGCGCTGTTGTCGTAGTACGCGTAAGCGCGCAGCACCGTTCCCTTCGGCAACACGACCATTTCCGTCGGCACGTACACGAACTGCCACTTGAAGTTGTACGTCGGGACCGACAACAGCGTGCGTGTCGTGCCGTCCGGCAACGTCGCTTCATAGCGGAACGCTTTGCCGCGATTGTGCATATGCGGCGTGAACGACGCGATGCGCCCATCGCCCTTCAGCGTGTAGGACGCGATCACTTCGTGATTCGCGGCGCCCGGGGGGATCCGAAAATTGCGCGTGCCTATCGGTACGCTGCGCGCCTCGTAGCGCGGCGTGGCACGCGCGAAACGAATGCCGACGCGCGTGCGATCGTCGCGCGCTACGCCATCCGGCGTGTAATGCATT
>JBGPCS010000113.1:0-7702 GCA_041481875.1 Sulfurifustaceae bacterium | reverse complement strand
GCCCAGCGCGAGCGAGCCAAGACCTTGGCGGAAATGGCGCGAAACAGCGTATTTTTTTATCGAGAGCCGGAACAGTACGATGAAAAAGCCGCCGCAACGCATCTGAAGAAAAGTATCGCACCCGTGCTGGAGGCTCTGCGCCAGCGTTTGGAGTCGGTCGCCGATTGGGTGCCGCCTGCGCTACACGCGCAAGTCGAAGAAACCGCCCGGGAACACGGGCTTGATTTCGGCAAGTTGGCGCAACCGGTGCGTGTGGTGCTCACGGGCCGCGCTGTTTCACCGCCGATCGATCTCACTCTATATCTCATCGGACGCGAGCGTGCGCTGAAGCGCCTGCGCGAAGGCGTGAGCCGCGCGGCTGCACATCCGACCTGAGTTCCGGATGCAGTTGAACAGCCGTACAACCTCGCGGCCACGTGTGCTTACTTAAAGCATTTCATGAACATTCGCCGCTAACGGCTCGCGCTCCTGGCATGTGATGCAAAAGCCGTTCGTCGCTCAGACAATTGTTCCGATTCCGTTCTGGTAAAATGCACACGCGGGTGCACCGTTGACCGAATGCGGGTATGATGCGCATCCAGTAAACGGTCCAGAAGTTCTAGTTGAATTGGCTGTGCCAGGACGGCGATGGGCGCGGTAATTCGTCAAGGACTCGGTAGGCCGGTTCAGGGGTAGGGGCACTGCTGACGATCCATCAGACGTGCAATAGCAAAAAATTTTAAACCCACCTTCGTTGTTCATTTATTGCACCCCAAAGCACGCCCTCTACTGAAAGAGGGAGCGGCCGCGTGACGTCGAATTTATTCGTCACATGGCAGTCACATCCATGCAAGGGACGGGCACTAAAGTGCCATTACAGCCTGTTACTAGGGCTGTTAGCGTTCCCGAGTCGGTGTGATTGCAATCGACGCGCGGGTTCGCACACGTAAGAAGAGCGTATAAAGCATTACTCGGGGGCGCAATGTCGGATTCTGGGGGCGGTCTGTATTGGGTTGGCCAAGGAGAGCTTGCGGGTCGTCGCTTGCGCGGTGCGACGCCGCTCAGGCTCTCGATGGTTCGCATCTTTCGTCACTATGTACCGCTGCAACTTATCCTGCTGGCTCTGCTCGAAGCGAGCATTTTTTTTGGAGCAATCTATCTCGGCATCACGCTTCGATTCGACGTCGGCGACCTACAAGCATTGAAGAACCCGGCGTGGCCCCAAGGCCTGGTGTTTGCCGCGGCCATGCTGACCAGCATGACGGCGCTCGGGCTTTATACGCGCGACGTGCCGCGAGGTAACTGGTCCTACTACGCGAAGTTCATCGCCAGCTTCCTGCTCGGATGGGTCACGATGACCCTCGTCTTCTACGTTTATCCGGACCTTTTCTTGGGTCGCGGTGTTTTTGGTATTGCCTTTGCGGCGAGTTTTGTTGTCGCGGCAGCGGCGCGTGCAGTTTTCTTCCGCGTCGTGGACCAGCAAGCGCTTCAGCGTCGGGTGTTGGTGCTCGGAACTGGAACGCGCGCGGCGGGCGTCGGTAGGCTGTTACGCGATGATCAGGACGCCCAGCCGTTCCACCTGGTCGGTTACTTGCCCCTGTCGGCGAAGGGTCACCACGTAGCCGGGGATCGCGTCCTTGCTGATTCGGGCTCGCTGCTATCGATCGTGAATAAGTACGCGGTCGATGAAATTGTTGTCGGTGTTCGAGATCGTCGCGATGGCGGCGTACCAATGTCCGATCTCCTTCAATGTAAGGTCGAAGGAGTGGTGGTGACGGATCTATCGACGTTCTTCGAGCGCGAAACGGGTCAAGTACAGCTCGAATGTCTCAATCCGAGCTGGATCGTGTTTTCCGACGGGTTCGAGCACGGATCGTACAAGTACATCGTAAAGAGAATTTTCGACATCGTCGCCAGCGTGTTGCTGCTCGGAGCGACGTTTCCGATCATGGTGCTCACGGCGATTCTAATTTGTCTCGAAACGGGGCTACCGATTCTTTATCGCCAAGAGCGTGTCGGGGAGTTCGGTCGCACGTTCAAAATTCTCAAGTTCCGCAGCATGCATCGGGATGCCGAACGGAACGGAACGCCCCAGTGGGCAAAACAGAATGATGATCGCATCACCGCCGTCGGTCGCCTGATCAGAAAACTTCGAATCGACGAGCTGCCGCAGATTTTCAACGTATTGAAGGGCGACATGAGCTTTGTGGGTCCGCGCCCTGAGCGGCCGTTCTTCGTCCGTGATTTGGCGAAGCAGGTTCCGTACTACTTGAGCCGGCACACCGTGAAGCCGGGAATCACCGGGTGGGCGCAGATTCGCTACCGGTATGGCGCGTCGATCGAGGATGCCGTCAGGAAACTACAATACGATCTCTACTACGCGAAAAATCACTCGTTGTTCCTGGACGTCGTCATTCTGATGCAAACCGTACAGGTCGTGCTGTTCGGCAACGGCGCGAGGTGATGCAGTTTACGGAGCTCTGCGGGGGGTGCAGGGGGTGTGGGGCGATGCGATGGTTTGTCCTATCGTCGTGCTCTCAGCGGCAACATCGGCGAGCTGTCCCAGCCGGCCACGACATTGTCGCGAAAGTAGACTTTGGACAATCCGTAGTCCCATAGCGCGTCGGTTTCGAGCAACGGAGCGCCTTGGATCGCGCGCACTTCCGCCTTGGTTGAGCCGACGGTGAATACGTTTGGGTTTCGAGCAGTATCATGCGGCAGAACAGTGGCGTTGAGCGGATTGGCGGAATCGTGTTCCCACGATATGACGGCGCCGGCCTTGAAGTACACCTTGGACTTGCCGTAGTGCCAGACGCCGTTCTCGATGAGCGTTGGCACTCCCTGGGCCGCGTAGACTTCGCCCAGCGAGGAGCCGACCGTGAAGTATTTGACGGGATTGTGCGGCGCTTCGGGGATAGCCGGCGATGTCGCCGAAACCGGTGTGAGCGCAGCGGGCTCGGTTGCGTCGGGGTGGGGTTCTTGACGCAGGACGTGCAGGGCTTCGGCAGTCAGACCGATCGTGATAAGAACGATGACCCAGCGCAGAGACGCGCGCGAGCGCACGGGATGGCGGTTTTCCCCGCTCACGGGTTCAGCGGGTGGCGCCGAGGGCGCTGGGGCGAGCGGGGGTTCGATGAGGCTCGGCAGGACGCCGAAATTCGCGTAGTACTGGGTTAGGCGATCGAACGCGGTGTTGATGTCTTTTATCCGCTCCTCGGCGTGTCGCCGGGTATCGCTGCCGCTAAGATGGCGGTCCGGGTGCCAGGATTTCACCAACCGGCGGCGTGCGGCCTTCAGGACGTGCAGGCTGCATCCAGGAGCAACGCCGAGAATGCGGTAGTCGTGCGCGTAGTCGTCCATGAAATCAGATAGTGGGGTGCGGTAGAACCTTCGGTGACATATCCATGATCGTAGGTATTATAAGTGGCAGGGTAGGGCGGTCGGGAAGGGGTGGTCATTCTCGTCCATGGCGAAGGGATTCAATCCAAGAGAGGCAAGTACAGGGTACAAGCGTATCGTGCGAATGACAAAGAGCGGCGGTTCGAGATCGTCGATGCTAGGGCGCTGGACGATTCTATTCGTTCTCCAGGCGATCACCGGGTCTCTACTGTCCTCTTGTGCGGGGATAGATCAAGACGTCGCGAGCGCCGAGCGGCAGAAGGAGTCGCGCGCCGTGACCGAGGAAACGTACCGCATCGGTGTCGACGATCGGTTGCAGGTCAGCGTGTGGCGCAATCCGGAGCTTTCCGTCGGTGTGCCGGTTCGCCCGGATGGAATGATTTCTGTTCCGTTGATCGGGGACGTGCAGGCCGGCGGCCTAACGCCCGAACAGGTCGCGAAAGCGATTCGCGATCGACTGACGTCGTACGTGCGTGACCCGAGCGTCACCGTGATCGTTACCGACCTACGCAGCAGCGAGTTCTTGTCGCGCGTGCGCATCACCGGTGCGGTTAGGGCCTCCAAATCTATTCCATTTCGCCAGGGCATGACCGTGCTCGACGCGATACTCGAGGCGGGGGGCGTGAACGACTTCGCGGCGCCCAATCGGACGAAACTCTACCGCCGCGATAAAACCAAGACGCAGATACTCGAAGTCGAGCTCGGCGATATTCTGAACAAAGGTAGATTGAACACTAATTTCACGCTGGCGCCGGGGGACGTCATCACCGTTCCCGAGCGCTTGTTTTAGCGCACCGGGCTTAGCCGTGGGGGTCAAGTTATGAGCACGCCAAACCTTCCGTTGCAACACCTGCCGAAGATAATTTTGGATGGAGCGTTGTTGCGACGGCGATTGCTGGTCGCGATTTTCGTCGTCACTAACGTCGCTTTCGTCGCGGCTGGTCTGATGTGGCCGAAAAGCTACAGCGCTTCCACGACCATCTACGTCGAAGAACGCAGCATTATTCAGCCGCTGATGCAAGGCACGGCGGTGGCGACGACCGTTACCGATCGCGCCAAGATAGCTCGCGAGATTATTTTCTCGCGCAGGATTTTGAATCAAGTGATGGAAAGCGTCGGGGCACTGGCCGACGCTCCTTCGGAGATCGAGCAAGAACGCATCATGGAGAAATTAAAAAAACAGACGCGAGTGACGAACGTCGGCACGAATCTGGTCAGAATCGAGTGTCAGGACGAAGATCCGCAACGTGCTTACAAGACGGCGCAGCGGTTTGCCGACTTGTTCATTCAGGAAAGCACCATGACGCAGTCGCGCGAGAGCGCCGAGGCGTTCGAGTTCATCGACGGTCAGGTCAAGGAGTATCACGAGAAGCTGACGCAGGCCGAAGAAGGGCTTAAGACGTTCCGCTCCACGCACGTGGACGCGCGGCCGGGAACAGAGGCGCAGATCACGACAAAGATTGCGACGTTTCAGGCGTCGATCGAAAAGACTTCGCTCGAGCTCAAAGAAGCGCGCATCAAGCAAACATCGCTCGAGAAACAGTTGTCCGGCGAGGCCGTGGTTGCCACCAGCCTGACCCGAGAAGGTCAGCTCGTTTCGCGCATCGCGGATCTGCAGACGCAGCTCGATGCGTTGCGCTTGAGCTATCACGATACCTACCCTGACATCGTGCGTGCGAAGCACCAGATCGAAGAGCTGCGGGACCTGGCGGAAGCCGAGCGCAAGAAGCGTGACGACACCAAGAGCGCGATTAAATCGGGCGACGGTTATACCGTGGACGAGACCGTTCGGGTGACGCCCATTTATCAGAAGTTGCGCACCGAGCTGCTCGACACCAAGACGAATATCGAGACGCTGGCGACGCGGCTCGTCGAGACCCAACAAATGCTCAAGACCGAGCTCGATCGCGCCAACAAGATGTACGGCGGCGAGGCGACGCTGGCTGAATTGACGCGTGACTATGAAGTGAACCGCGACATCTACCATGACCTCCTCAAGCGCCGCGAGAACGCCCGCGTGTCGAAAAATCTCGACACCAACAAGCAAGGTTTGACGATGCGAATTCAGGAGCCCGCCGTGCTACCCGTGGAGCCGAGCGGGTTTCGGTTCTTACATTTTTTCGTGGCGGGTATGGTGGCCAGCTTACTGTTGCCCTTGGGGCTGCTTTTCGGGGTTCAGCAGATTGATACGCGCGCGCGCGTGCCGGCGCTAATTTCCGAGCGGCTCAAAATTCCCGTGTTGGCAGTGGTGCCGCAGGTGGTCACGCCGCGCGAGGTGGTGCGAATGGAGCGGAGTCTAAACCGGTTGGCGTTTACGATGGCGATCACCGTTATCGCGATTGTTGTTGCCGGCGCGTTTAAGTTGAGCGAGGTGCTGTAACCCATGAGCAAGATCGAATCGGCGTTGACTAAGGCTCGCGGCCGCGCGCACCTCGAGGCCGTAAAGACGTCCGGATCTCCCGGCACCGGCATGGTGCCGGTGGAACGTTCCGCGCTCGCCGTGGAAACGGATCGCGTGGCGGCATCGAAGGCGCTAGCGCGGATGGAGGAGCCGAAACTTCTCGACCGCGCCAGCCTTGCTGAACGGCGGATTATCCACGTCGGCATGGTCGACGGGGAGGCAGTGACCGCGTTTCGCGAGCTGCGCACGAAAATTCTACAAGCCGCGCCGAAGAACTGCACCATCATGGTGACCTCAGTCTCGGGCGGCAGTACCTTCAGCTCGGTGGCCACCAACTTGGCGATGGCATTCGCGCTGGACGAAAGCAGAACCGCGTTATTGCTCGACTGTCACGTCGGCGCGCCAAAGCTCGACCACCTGGTGTCCTCGCGCGAGGCGCAAGGCATCACGGACTACTTGAAGGGAGACGGCGTCAAGCTGGAGCAAGTCATCCATCCGGTCGGTGTGCGGCACTTGCGCGTGATCCCGGTGGGTCGGAACCACGATCACATGGCGGAGTACTTTACCTCGACCCGGATGCGCGAGCTGCTCAGTGAGTTACGCGCGCGCTACGTCGATCGCTACGTGGTCCTCGACGCGCCGCCCGTCGCGGAATCCGCCGACGCGCGCATTCTCGTGGACTTGGCTGATTACGTCGTCTTGGTCGTGCCGTACGGCAAAGCGACCGAAACACAGATCGCGGGCGCGGCGAAAATTATTGGAGAGAAGAAGTTGCTTGGTGTCGTGTTCAGCGATATGCCACGGCTGCCGAAGGAGAGGCTGGGGCTGCCTTCGTGGCTGGCGGTGTTGGCGCGTCTGGTTCGCTGGTTCGGGCACAAAGACCCTAGAAAGAATTGAACGTAACCATGCGTCGGGAGTGGATCGTGGCGAATGCCGCGCTGGTCTTGTTTTCCGCGAATCCTTGCTGGTCGAGAGTAGCGACGGCTGGCGAGGTTTCGTACGGCTTGTCGTATACCGGGGAACGCAGCGACAACATTCGACAGACGCCGACCAACCGTCAGGATGGATGGACACAGGCGCTGAGCGCGACGCTGCTGGTAAACGAAAGCAACCGGGATGTCGATACGCGAGCACAAGCGAGCGCAACTTATCGAGACTATCAACGTAACGCCTTCAACGACGACACCACGTACGGATTGAATGGAACATTGGTGTGGAAGCCGATTCCAGAGGCGTTTCACTGGAATGTGCAGGACGTATACACGCAGCTGGCCGTGAACCCGAGCCAGCCGGATACGCCCGCGAACCGCGCGAACGCGAACGTGTTCTCCACCGGTCCGGACGTTTTCTGGCGCATCAGCCCGGTGCAAACCGTGCAGGCCGGCGGACGCTATGCTTTGAGCACGTTCCACTCGACCGTGAACACCGTCGGCGCCTCTAACTTCGACAGCGCTTCGCGCACCGACACCGTCCGCTGGTCGTATCATTCCTCTCCGACCACTACGTTCTCGTTGGGGTATCTAGTGCAGACGTTGGATTCCGAGGCCAGCGGGAGCGATTTTCGCCGCAACGAAGCGTCGGCGGGTTGGACCAGTAAAATCGCCCGCAACGCGCTGACGCTGGAGTTGGGACAGACCCGCATCAAGCCCGAGAATCAGCCGGAGGTCGACAGCGCACTCGAGCGTCTGGAATGGACGCGCGAGCTGACATCGGATTCTAACTTCTCGCTCGGGGCGTCACGGTCGCTGTCCGACGCCGCAACCGAAGTGCTCGCCACGGCCGGCGCGCCTGGACCGGGCGTCGGTCCGGCGACGGTCGGCACCACCGATATTTTCGTTACCAAGCAGGTAACGGCGTCTTACTCGCTTCGTCCGGGCGCCGATTCACTCTCGCTTTCGGTGTTTCGCGTCGAGCGCTCGTTTG
>JBGPCS010000112.1:0-7725 GCA_041481875.1 Sulfurifustaceae bacterium | reverse complement strand
ATTTCGCCGACCATGATGATGTCCGGGTCCTGGCGCAGCAGCGCACGCACGCCGGCGGCGAAGTCCAGATCGATGTTGTGCTGCATCTGCGTCTGGTTGAACGACGGCTCCACCATTTCGATCGGGTCCTCGATGGTGCAGACGTTAACGTCGGGGGTTGCGAGTTGCTTCAATGTCGAGTAGAGCGTGGTCGTCTTCCCGGAACCGGTCGGGCCGGTCACGAGCACGATGCCGGTCGGCTGGTTCACCATGCCTTGCCAGTTTTCCAGCTCGGCGGCGCTGAAGCCGAGCTCGCGGAAACTTCGTACCAGCACGTCCGGATCGACAATGCGCATCACCAGCTTTTCGCCGAACGCCGTCGGCATGGTGGACAGGCGCAGCTCGATTTCCTTGCCGTCGGGCGCCTTGGTCTTGAGCCGGCCGTCAAGCGGCCGGCGCTTCTCCGCCAAATCCATGCGCCCCAATATTTTCACGCGGCTCGTCACCGCCGCCATCACCGCCGCCGGCATCTGATAAACCAGATGCAGCACGCCGTCGATGCGAAAGCGCACGCTGCCTTCCTCGCGCCGCGGTTCGAGATGAATATCGCTCGCGCGCTGGTCGTAGGCGTATTGCAGCAGCCAGTCGACGATGTTGACGATGTGCTGGTCGTTCGCGTCGAGCTTGCCGCGCCGCCCGAGCTCGACCATCTGTTCGAGGTTGGTGATGTTGCTCGCGCCCGGCAGCGATGTGTCGGTCGCCCGGCGCATCGAGCGCGACAGCGCGTAGAACTCGACGAGATAGCGGCTGATATCGAGCGGGTTGACGATCACCCGCTCGATACGCTTGCGCACCACCTGTTGCAATTCGGTTTCCCAATCCGTGAGGAACGGTTCGGCGGTGGCGATTACCACCTTGTCGGGATGCACCGCGACGCAAAGAATGTTGCGGTGCTTGGCGTAGTTGTAGGACATGACCGTCGTGACCGACGACATGTCGATCTTGAGCGGATCGATGCGGTAATAAGGTAGCCCGGATCGTTCGGCGAGCCAGACGGTCAACGGCTCAAGCGCAAGAAGTTTGTGCGGCGGCTTGATGCTCGCGATGCCCCGCGCAGCGATGACGGTGAGTGGATGACTCTCCGCGGGATCGCCGCGCACCGGCTTCGGCCGCAGCAGCGCAGCATCCTCCGGCCCGAGCATCCCGTCCGCGGTCAGCCACGCAACGACTTCCGCGAAATCCAGCTTTCCGGCTTTCGCGGCGTGTACGGCATGTCGCTTGGTCTCTACCATAAGCGTTTCTGGATAACGCGATAATCATTACTGTAGCCAATCGTTGGAACGCACACACCTCCTGTCTCGCGCGACCCCCAATCGGACGCCTTCTTTGCCCGCCTCGGCGCTGACAATTACGGCGATTCCGTACTCGTCGAAGTCCGCTGATCCGCGGTCCTGGAGCCGCGCGGCCGATGCGCCTACGATAGCGTCCGCGGTCGCTCGCCCAGGCGAGAGAATTCCCGCTATCGCGGCCGCAAGCGCCGCTTCGTCGGTTGCGACTGGGCCGCTGCGCACGCAATAGGATCGAGCGCGCGACCGCCGTCAATGCCATTCGTGTCAGCCAAATGTGGATCGGATACGTTGTTAGGAGCATGAAAACGTCGATATCGGCTCAGTCCTTGAAGGCGCACGCCAAACGTCTGTTGATTCATCTGCTCGTGCTGCCGCTCGTGGCATCCGTCGCGTTCGCCCAGACGGATGTGCAAGAGTCGGAGACGCGCGTGTACAGCGCACCCGAGCTCGATCAAATGTTGGCGCCGATCGCACTTTACCCCGACGCACTCCTGTCGCAGATACTCATCGCGGCGACTTATCCGCTCGAAATCGTGCAAGCCGCGCGCTGGTCGCGCGACCGTCCGAGTTTGAAAGGTGAGCAGGCGGTGCAAGCGGCGGACGATCAGAACTGGGATCCCAGTGTAAAGTCGCTGGTCGCGTTTCCACAGATTCTTATTATGATGGACACGAAGCTCGAATGGACCGAGCGCCTGGGCGATGCGTTTCTCGCGCAGCAGACGCAGGTGATGGACACAGTTCAGCAGTTGCGCGAGCGGGCGTATTCCAGCGGGAATCTGCAATCGGGCGAGCAAGTGCACGTACAGCGACAAGGCGGCACGATCGTAATCGAGCCCGCGCGTCCCGAGGTCGTGTACGTTCCGTATTACGATCCGCTCGTCGTGTATGGCCCTTGGTGGTATCCGACGTATCCGCCGGTTTATTGGAGGCCGTGGCCGGGTTATTACGCGAGCCCCGGGTTCATCGGATTCACTTGGGGCCTCGGTATCGGCGTGAGCACGAATTTCTTCTTCGGCGCGTGGGACTGGCCGCATCGTACTATTCGCATCGTCGATGCTCGTCCGTTTTATTACCATCGCGCGGATCGCCGGCCGCTGCCGCCGAATATGGTGTGGCAGCATGATCCGGCACATCGTCGCGGTGTTCCGTATCGAAGCGTAGTCGTGCGCGAACAATTCCGGTACACCGCTCCCGCGCCCGAGAGGCGGCTCGCCTACCGCGGCTACGTGCGCCCGCCGGACAATCGCCCCGATCGCATAGCACGCGACGGCGTGCAGGTGCACATTCCCGGCGTGCAGCAGCCGCAGGAACATCGCGTCACGCCGCCCCCGGGCAATGTAGAGAAAATGCGTCAGAATACGCCGGTCGTGCGCACGGTCCCGAACAACGCGAATACGTCGCGCCCGACGATTAACACCGCGCCCGAAACGCGACCGCACGTTTTCGAGGGCGTCGGTCGCGGCCAGGAAGTGCGCCGCTACAGCGAGCGCGGCCACACCAGCGCGCAGATAGGATCCGTGATCAACCGCGTTCCCGTGCAGCAACCGCCGAGTCGCCCACCGAGTCACGTGGAGCCGCCGCCCTCCGGCGGTTCGCGTGGTCACGAAGGGCGAACGTCCGGTGAGCAAAGGGGTAACAAATGATCGTACGATCCGTCGCAAAGTCCGACGGCGAGCAAAGTGCAGCAATCATCCTCAGGCGATCGATTTCGCGCGCGCGAGCCAATCAAACTCTCGCGCGCCGTGCGATCTGCGCGATTGCGATCGCGCTCGTCGCGCCGATCGCGGTCGCGGCGGGCGTCGCGCAGAAAACGTTCGCCTCGCCCGAAGCCGGAGTGGCGGCCTTGGTCGAGGCGGTGCGGGCGAACGACGCCGCCGCGCTGCGCACGATATTCGGCGCGCGCGGCGAGAAACTCATCAGCTCGGGCGACGCCGTCGAGGACACGCAAAACAACGCCGCCTTCATCGCGGCGTACAACGACGCACACAAGATCGAGCCGAGCGGCGAAACGCAGGCGACCCTCGTGATCGGTAAAGACGAATGGCCGCTGCCGATCCCGCTGGTGAAATCGAACGACGGGTGGCGCTTCGACACGAAAAAAGGCGAAGGCGAAATTCTAAAGCGCCAGATCGGGCGCAACGAGCTCGCGGCGATCCAAGTTTGCCTCGCCGTCGTCGACGCCGAGCGTGACTACGTCGCGAAAGATCGGGACCGCGACGGCATTCTGGAATATGCGCGGAAGTTCGTGAGCGCACCCGGCAAGCGCGACGGCCTATATTGGGAGCCCGCGTCGGGCGAGGCCCCGAGCCCACTCGGCCCGCTGCTCGCGACCGCTGCGAAGGAAGGTTACGCGTCGAACGGCGGGACCACGCTCGCGCCGTATCATGGATATTTCTATCGTCTCCTCACCAGGCAGGGCAAAGACGCGCCGGGCGGGGCATACGACTACGTCGCCAAGGGCAAGCTGATCGGCGGCTTCGCCGTCGTCGCCTACCCCGCGCGCTACGGCGCCTCGGGCATCATGACCTTCATCGTGAACCACGACGGCGTCGTCTACGAAAAGGATCTCGGCAAAACTACCGCCGGGCTCGCCGCCAAAATGACCGCCTTCAACCCAGACCCGAGCTGGAAACGGCCGTAGAGAAGCGCGTTCGCGCGAGCTTGTTGTGACTTCTTCATCGTCCAGCGGCGATGGGCAGGATCACGAGCGCGCCCGGAACCAAACCGGTAGCGAGGTTCAGTTTAACTACTCCGCCTCCAACTATTCTCTAAGCCGGCACCTTCATTCTTCTGTCGTCGTATTCTCTGCTTATCTGGTCAAGCACGAACGCGTCGATATCGGTATTGATCTGAACCCAAAGCGGTAGATGATCCGAGAGCGCAAAAGTAAAAGCCAGCTTGTCTTTGTCGGTCATCTTAGGGAAGAGCGGTTTGATACCGCCGGTGTAGAAGTCGATCACATCGCCGGCATTGGTGAAATTCGTCGGATATTGAGGATAGTGAAGAATCTGGTCATAACGCTTGTCGCGCATGAGATTCGAACCCAAATCGCGACCGACGAGCGAGTTCGGAAGCTTAAGACCGCGGGCGGTTAAGGCTTTGAACATCTCTTCGTCCTCTACATTGAAGTCGCCCATGACGATGATGTCTTTATCAATCGTATACGTTTCTTTGCGTTTGGATTCCACCCAGTTCGCGAACAACTCGAGCTCAGTGAGTCGCGCCTTGCGGCTATTGCCCCAGCGGATATGCGCAGCGATTACAACGAAGTCGAAATTACCCGCCTGGAAGGAAGCCATGTACGGGGGACGCCACCAAGAACGCTCAGAAAGATACTCGCCACCGTTCTTCTTGCGCGGCGGCGTTGCGGTCGCCGCGAAACCCGTGAAAGTCACAGCCCGCTTATCGTAAACGAAAGCGATGCGCTCGCGATTGCCTCCGGCGTCGGAAATCATGTCGGAATAGACGGCACGCCAGTACGGTCCGAGTATCCGAAGGACCTTTTCGAGATCCGAAAGGTTATCGCGCAGCTCGACGATGTCGATTAAGTCAAACTGACCGAGGATCTCGGCGATATAGTGCAACGCCGCTTCCGATCGCGCTCTCCTCCCAAATTCCCTAATGTTCCAAGTCGCGAGATTGAGCGTTTCGTCGAGCTTCGATGAAGGGATGCCGCCCTGCTCGATTCTTTTGCGCAGCTCGATCAACCCATCGGCAATCGGTTTGGCGATGTCCCCATGATTCATCGGCAACCCCCCGCGATCAGCGTTCTTTTTTGCTTTTGCGCTTGATGTCTTGGCCGTGCGCTCGTTTGTAGGTCTGAATGTCTTTGAATGTGCCTTTCTTCGTGCGGACGGCGTAGAGTTTCTTGCCTTTCTTGCTTCGAAGCGTCGTTCGACGTGCCATGTTGTCGACTCCGAGATTAGGGTCGGCCAAACCTACGGCGGCTTAGCCATGGCAGAAGAACATATCAGAAAACCGCCGGAATAAAAGAGGCACTTCGGTGGATTAAAACCGCCGGATCGGGAAAGTGATTGTGGGTGCTGTCCCGAACTGATGCACCTGATGTTAGGCGTTGATGGCCTGAAGTTGACGCGGATTGTGTTGCGCCTCATGCGTATATGGGCTACGCGCGCTGACGCGTGCGCATTCGATGCAGAATCGCTCGGGACTTCTGAAGCAGCTTGCCAAGGCGGAACTCTGCCGGCATGGCCCGGAACACCCGCCGGCATGGACCGGAATCGGGTGCCGGCTTGGGCCGGAATCCGCACCTGGCGCACTGACTGGACGCAGCTCACGACCTTCTTCGATTATCCACCGGAAATCCGCAAGGTCATCTACACCACCAACGCGATCGAATCGCTCAACCCTTCGCTGCGTAAGATCATCAAAACTCGCGGCGCGTTTCCGGATGACGAGGCGGTGATGAAGCTGCTGTATCTGGCGCTACAGAACGTGGCGCGTCGTTGGACGATGCCGTTTCTTGTCTACGGTCATTTTGATTCCTTGTTAGTTGGCGGCAGTCTCCTGCCGAATGACCGTTTACACAAACTTATTTACACCCCCCCCATGTACCTGAAACACCTTCTTTGCCAGATCAATGGCAATTCGCATAAGCTTCATTTGGACTCCTCCTACCGTTGACTGTTGGATCGAAACTTCAGTCTGGCACGTTGATGCCGCTAGGTGGGGGGAGTCCAGTGCGGGCTAAGCAAACAGCCGTTTCGCCAGCTTCTCTGTGAATCCACCGAGGACGAACCCCACCAGTGCCGCCGCCGAGGTCACGATAGTCATAACGGCGAACACGCCCAAGCCGATGCCGATGATAATCCCTGCGTTCCCGGCAATTACCTCTCCTGTGCCACCACCCAGAATACCGCCAGCGGTAAAGCCCAAAAAGAAACCAAGCGGCAAGCTCACTACCCCGACCAGCCAGGCGCCATTTCTGCTACCTGTAGGCGCCGAAGAATTGAGACCAAAGAGAGAGGGCTTGCTATCGAGAAGTTTGAGGATCACGTAGTTCAGTAACCAAACGCTCGATGCGACCCCCACGCCAACTGACAACATAATCAACCATCCGAATGCATTGACTCCTACCAGCTCGCGATATCTGGTTGGCAGTAAAAAATATTGGCCTACCACCAACAGCAGGACTGCGAGCGTTACACCAATAATAAACTTCCTTTTCATTGGGAACCCGCCGGATAGATGTCAGGCGACGGAGGGCCACCGCCACCGCATTGCTGGAAACACATTTGATGGATGTTAATTTCGCAGATGACATCCGATTTTTCGCTACTGCATTTGTCCTCTTTCTTCTTGCAGTACCCATAATCCAATTCTTGCAAGCACTGACGAACACAGTCGCCCCATGGATGACTTGGCCAGGTGTTGCACATTGCAGGCGCTGCGTAGCAGTAATAGATTCCACCCGATTCCTGACAACGCCGTTGGTAGTAACTGCAATTCGTCGTGCCGTACAACCCCATCGGGTCGATGAATCGCAACGGATTGTCGTTCGCGTAAGTGTATGACTGGTTCAGCCCACGCTGAAGTCTCGTGTTGAGTGGCACCGACTGCATGTACTGCGTGATGTACTGAGGCACTGCTGGCGAGTTGCCAACACCTGGAACCACGCCAACCGGATCAGCAGTGATGTATCGCCCCGTCTTGGGATCGTAATAACGGTTCCAGTTGTAAAACAATCCGCTTTCGCCATCTCGGTACTGGCCCGGCATCCCTAGATTGATCGTCGTTACCACCCCATCCCCATCCGGGTCCTGCTCCGGCAGTACGACCCAAACCCCTCCCCCCGCCACGCCCACACCACCATCTGATTCGCATCGCTCGCGACTCGGGGGGTATCCAAGTGATCCGTATGTAGATACACGATCGTTTGAGTTTGATTCTGGGTGGTGATCTGCGCGATCGGTCGGTTCTCAAGGTAGATATAGTCTTTCGTTGTTCCGTCGGTATCGCGGGTCTCGCTGATCAGATGGCTTTGTCGAATGTGTTGTAGATGATCGTACCAACAATAGCTCCCGCGCAGAGACTCCCCACGACCGGATTGACGCGGCTTACCGCCAGTACCACATCTGTTCCTGGGTCAAGAAGCCCGGAAGGATCGGTGTAACGGAGCGGGTTGTTGCGGACGTACCCGTACGTATTCATTCCGCCCGCAAGTCCGACGGGGTCCAATGTGATATATCGTCCGATCTTCGGATCATAATACCGATTCCAGTTGTAATAGAGCCCCGATTCCGGGTCCGCCACCATCCCCGGGAACCGGAGATCGATTTTGGTTGGTACCCCATCCGCATCATTGTTCTTGTGATTCATCCGAACACGGGTAACCTGTCGCATCGAGCGACAGATTCAGATCACCTAGTACCTTGAT
>JBGPCS010000111.1:0-7730 GCA_041481875.1 Sulfurifustaceae bacterium | reverse complement strand
GTGCAGCCAGTACTTGACGAACGGCTCGCCGGTGGCGCCGCACGATTGCGCGATTTCGTTCTCGTGATGCGGGAATTGCAGGTCCATGCCGCCGCCGTGTATGTCGAAGTACGGCCCGAGCAGCTCGATCGACATCGCCGAACACTCGATGTGCCAGCCGGGTCGACCGGCTCCCCACGGCGACGGCCAACTCGGCTCGCCGGGTTTCGCCGCTTTCCATAACACGAAGTCGGGCGGATCGTCTTTCGCCTCGCCGATCTCGACGCGCGCGCCGGCGCGCAGATCTTCGAGGTGCTTGCCGGACAAGCGCCCGTAGTCCGCAAACGAGCTGACGTCGTAGTACACGTCGGCGTTCTTCGCGACATACGCATGGCCGCGTGCGATCAGCGTCTCGATCATGCGAATCATGCCCGCCACCGAATGCGTGGCGCGCGGCTCGTGATCGGGCCTGACCAAGCCGAGCGCCGTTAGGTCTTCCTGCATGTAACGGATCGAGCGCTCAGTCAGCGCCTCGATACTCTCACCGTTCTCGTTCGCGCGCTTGATGATCTTGTCGTCGATGTCGGTGATATTACGCACGTACGTCAGCTCGTAGCCGAGCGCGCGTAGGTACCGTGCCACCATATCGAACACCAGCAGCATGCGTGCGTGACCGACGTGAAGGTAGTCGTAAACGGTGATCCCGCAAACGTACATCCGCACCTTGGGGGACTGAATGGGAACGAACGATTCTTTCTTGCGAGTAAGACTGTTGTAGATACTCAGCATGAGTTCTTCTTTTCTCAATTCTATTTCGTCGCCGCTTCAACCGCGCTCTGCAATCGGGTACGAGCACGCTCAACGCCGATCAAGGGCAGAAGGCGCGCCATCTCCGGTCCATCCAACTCGCCGGTCAGGGCCGCGCGCAGCGGTCGGTAAAGCCGCTTTCCCGAATAACCCGTTTCCCGCCCGAGTGCTGCGCTCAACCCACGAAAGTCGGTTCGATGCGCCGCCAGCGCGTCCAACGTCTGCTCGAAGAACCGCCGGTCACTTTCCTTGATCGCTTCGTGCGCTCCGTGCGAGAGCGGTAAGTCGTCGGCGTAGACGACGCGTGCCCAATGCAATGCATCGTTCGGAAACGTGACGTTAGGCCGCACGGCGTCGACGAAGGTGTCGCGTGCTGGCGCCGGAACGAGCGCCTGCACGTCCGTTTCCATCCAGTTCCAGAAATCCGCCGGAGACAGCGAGCGCACCGCCTCGCGCTGCCAGTGCAGCAACTGCGTCTCATCGAAGCGCGCCGGCGAGTGGTGCACGCGCGCGATGTCGAAGCGCGCCGCTAGATCGGGCAACAGCAACAGGTGGTTGTCGTCGTAGGTGTGGCCGACGCGCGCCAGATAATTGTTGATCGCCAGCGGCAGAAAACCGGCGGCGCGCAGCTCCTGCGTCGATTTGCTGCCGGTTCGTTTGGAGAGCGGCGCGCCGTCGGCGCCGACGACCAACGGAATATGCGCGTACGCGGGCACCGGCAACTTCAGCGCGCCGAGCAACAAGAGTTGCCGCGGCGTATTCGTCAGGTGATCTTCGCCGCGCACGACGAGCGTCACGCCCATCAGCGCATCGTCGACGGCGTTGCAGAAAAAAAACGCCGGGGTTCCGTCCGAACGCCGGATCACAAAATCGCCGATGTCGGAAGTCCCGAAGCGCTGCGGCCCGCGTACGCGATCGGCGAATTCCACCGTGCCGCCTTCGGCGACGCGAAAGCGCAGCGTCGCCGGCACGCCGCGCGCCTGCCGGTCCGCGATATCCCCCGGCGTCAACCGACGACACTTGCCGGAGTACCGCGGCGGCCGGCCGCCGGCGATTTGCGTCTTGCGCTCGACCTTGAGCTCCTGCTCGGTGCAAAAACACGGATAAGCCAAGCCACCGGTTTCGAGCTGGGCGAAGTACCGGCGATAAATCTCCCCGCGCTGCGACTGCGCGTACGGCGCCGACGCGCCGCCGCGCTCGGGTCCCTCGTCCCAGCGCAACTGCAGCCAGTCGAGATCTTGCATCAAGGCTTGCGTATACCGGTCGTGTCCGCGCATCGCATCGGTGTCCTCGACGCGAAGCAGAAACGAGCCGTTCCCGCCTTGCGCCAACAGGTAGTTGAACAGCGCGGTGCGGATGTTCCCAAGATGCAGCCAACCGGTCGGGCTCGGGGCAAAACGAGTCTTTAGGGGTTCGGTCATGTGGGCAAATGGTAGCGGAATCGCCGGCCGCGTGCGAAGTCCGCGAGGTTGCACCGGTCGGCGGCGCCGTTCAAAATTCGCGGTGCAGCAGCGCTGCGTACTTCGAAACGACATCTTATCGACGTTCGACTACACTGACGGCAAACCCGCTCCAGAGAAAGCGCACCGATCATGATTCATTTGAAGACCAACATAGGTGCGATCATTCTCGAACTGTCCGAGGACAAAGCGCCGAAAACGACCACGAACTTTCTCCAGTACGGCCGCGAAGGTTTTTACGACGGGACGATTTTCCATCGCGTGATCGACAACTTCGTCATCCAAGGCGGGGGCTTCGGACCGGGCATGACGCAGAAAGTGGGGCGACCCCCGATTGAAAACGAAGCGAAGAACGGACTGCGAAACGCGCGCGGCACGATCAGCATGGCCCGCACCAGCGATCCCCATTCGGCGACCTCGCAGTTCTTCATCAACGTCGTCGACAATGACTTCTTAAACTACACCGCTCCCACTCCCACCGGGTGGGGTTACTGCGTGTTCGGCAAGGTGATCGAAGGCCTACAGATAGTCGACAAGATCAAGGGAGTGCCGATCGGCAGCCGACTCGGATTCAAGGACGTGCCACTGTCCGACATTATCATCGAGAAGTTCCAAATCATCGGTGTCAAGTGACGTTGACGGTCCGACGCGGATGACCACCCTCTTCATTTCCGATCTGCATCTCACGGCCGCCCGGCCCGCGATCACTCATCTCTTCTACGACTTTATCGAGCGCGAGGCGCGCGCCGCCGAGGCGCTCTACATCCTCGGCGATTTTTTCGAGTACTGGATCGGGGACGAGGCGGTCGAGCAGCTGGAGTATCGCCCGATCGTGCGGGCGCTTCGTTCCGTTGCGGACATGGGCAAGCCGGTATTTTTCATGCGCGGCAACCGCGATTTTCTCATCGGAACGGGTTTCGAGCGCGCCAGCGGCTGCCGGCTGATTGCCGATCCCACACGCATCGATCTCTACGGCACACCGACGCTGCTCATGCACGGCGACGTGCTTTGTACCGACGACGTCGATTATCTGGCGTTCAGAAAAATGGCGCGCGATGAGAGCTGGCAACGCGAATTCCTCGGGAAGCCGATCGCCGAGCGCGAGGCGATCGCGCGCAATTACCGGGAGCTCAGCCGCGCCTCGACGTCGCAAAAAGCGCCAGAGATCATGGACGTCACTTCGATCGCCGTCGCCGCCGCGTTGCGCGAGCACGGCGTACGGCGTCTCATCCACGGCCACACGCATCGCCCGGGCGAACACGTCTTCGACCTCGACGGCGCGCCCGCCACGCGTACCGTCCTCGGCGATTGGTATGAACAAGGAAGCGTATTACGGGTGACGGCGGCAGGACAAACACTCGAACGAATCTCATTGGAACCGATCGGCAATGCAGTACCACGTCACTGAGCGCAAGCGCCCTGCGGTTGCATTCGCTCAAGCGGCGCCGACATCGCGCACGCTGTCATAGGTGCCAAAACTACCGAGTAATCGGTCCGATTCCTTTTTGACCACCCCGTAGCACTCGCACACTTTCGCCTCCAACCCCGGCCGATCGATCACGACGATGTGGCCGCGACTGTAGCGGATCAATCCGGCCTCTTGCAGTTTGCCCGCCGCATGGGTAACGCCTTCGCGGCGCACCCCGAGCATGTTGGCGATCAGCTCCTGCGTCATGCTCAACTCGTTGGTCGACAACCGATCGAGACTCAACAGCAGCCAGCGGCAAAGCTGTTGTTCGACCGAGTGATGTCGATTGCACACGGCCGTCTGGGCCATCTGCGTGATGAGCGCCTGCGTGTAACGCAGCAGCAGATGTTGCAGCTCCCCGCCGCGCGCAAACTCCTTTTTCAGGATCTCGGCGCTCAGTCGGAACGCACTGCCGACGCTTTGCACGACGGCTCGACTCGGAGTGGTCTCTCCGCCCATGAACAGCGAGACACCGACCAACCCTTCGTTGCCGACGACGGCGATCTCGGCCGACGACTGGTCTTGCATGACATAGAGCAGCGACACGATACCTTGAGTGGGAAAATACACGTGCGGCAACAGGCTGCCGGACTCGTAGATGACTTGACCGAGTGACAGCGGAACGAGCTGCAAGTGGGGGAACACGTTCTGACGCCCTTCGGCACCTAGGGCGGCAAGGATGTGATTCTCGGTAGGTTCATGTGAGCCAGGCATAGGTTCCTTCCTATCTCCGGTCCAATTTACGTAGTGATATACGAGTCAGGCTATATGAGTCAAGTCTCTTCCGAATAGCCGATTATAAAAACCTCTCCGCGTCATTGGGCAACCGTCCGGAACGGCGGACGCGCCTGCACCATAATGTGCGGTATCGCACAGAAAGTGTGCACCGCTCGATTCTTGGCCTACCTTAAAGAGATAATAATAAAAAACCTAACGGGGAGCGAATATTTCCGACTCGATACTCGGTAACCTCAAGGACGCAAACAAACGATATGGAAAATCGTGTACTCCTCATCGACGAGGACCCTACGTGCGGCAAAATTGTCGAGGACGCGCTCGCTGACGCTCACGCTATCCCCTTCGAAACGGAATGGGTTAAGAACCTATCCCACGGCATCGAACGACTGCGCGGCGAAGGAATAAGCGCGGTGCTGCTGAACCTGTTCCTGCCCGACAGTAAGGGTATGGAGACCTTCGACACGCTGTTCGCCGCCGCGCCGCATGTGCCTATTTTGGTGTTGAGCGGCGCCGACGACGAGGCGCTGGCGCGGGAAACCGTGCAGCGCGGCGCGCAAGATTATCTTCTGAAAAGTCATATCGACAGCCACTGGCTGCCGCGCGCTTTACGTTACGCGATCGGGCGCAAGGCGGCGGAAGAGGCGCTGTTCGCCGAGAAGGAGCGCGCTCAAGTCACGCTCAACTCCATTGGGGACGCCGTGCTCAGCACCGACACGGCCGGCAACATCACCTATCTCAATCTCGTCGCGGAACGAATGATCGGCTGGCCGCGCGAGGAGGCGTGCGGCCGGCCGCTCTCCGAGGTATTTCAAATCGTCGACGCCGCCACGCGCAAACCCGTGCGCGATCCGCTGGAATTGGCGATACGGCGAAACCAGGCCGTTGGCCTCGGTCCGAATAGTATTCTCATCCGGCGCGACGGGCTTGAATCCCTTATCGAGGATTCGGCGGCGCCGATCCACGACCGGATCGGGCAGATCATCGGCGCCGTCATTGTCTTTCACGATGTGACGGAGGCGCGGGCGATGGTGCTCAAAATGTCGCATCTCGCCCAACATGATTTCCTCACCGATTTGCCCAACCGCGTGCTATTGAACGACCGCCTCACCCAGACAATCGCACGGGCGCAGCGGCACGCCAGCCTGGCCGCGGTGTTGTTTCTGGATTTGGATCGCTTCAAGCACATCAACGATTCGCTCGGCCACGCCATCGGCGACAAGCTGCTGCAGTCAGTCGCGGACCGCCTGGTATCGTGCGTGCGCGCGTCGGATACCGTGAGCCGCCAGGGCGGGGACGAGTTCGTGATACTGCTGCGGGAAATTCAGTGCATGGAGGACGTGGCGATGCGCGCAAGAAAAATACTCACGGCCCTGGTCGCGCCGCACCAAATAGTAGGTCACAAGCTCCATATCACCGCGAGCATCGGGATCAGTCTGTACCCCGAGGACGGCCAGGACGCGGAGACGCTGGTCAAGAGCGCCGACACCGCGATGTACCATGCGAAAGACAACGGCCGAAATAATTACCAGTTCTTCCGGCGGGAAATGAACAATCGCGTCGTCGAGCGTCAGTCGCTCGAAGACAGCCTGCGCGATGCTCTCGAACTGCAAGAGTTGAATTAGCACTACCAGCCGAAGAACAATCTACAGACCGGCGCGAACAACGGCACCGAGGCGCTGATACGCTGGCAGCATCCGATCCGCGGGCTCGTGCTGCCCGAGCATTTCGTGTCGATCGCCGAAGACTGCGGCCTCATCGTGCCAATCGGCCGGTGGATGTTGCGCGAAGCTTGCCGGCAGGCCCGCGCTTGGCTCGATGCCGGCCGGCCGACCCCGGTCGCAGTCAACATCTCCGCGGTGGAGTTTCGACACAAGGACTTCATCGAAAACGTCAGCGCAACGTTGGAGTGGGCGCGCTTGGAGCCGCGCTACCTGGAGCTCGAGCTAACGGAAAGCATTCTGATGCAGAACACCGTATCGACCGCCGCCGCCATCCGGGCATTCCAAACGATGGGGGTACAACTCGCCATAGACGATTTCGGAACCGGCTATTCCAGCTTCAACTATCTACGACTGTTTCCGACCGACGCCTTGAAGATCGACCAGTCGTTTGTGCGCTACATCACCGATGACCCGAACGATGCCGCCATCGTCAGCGCCATGATCAGCATGTGCCGAAGCCTCAACCGGCGCATCGTCGCGGAAGGCGTGGAGACGCGCGCGCAGTTCGAGTTTCTGCGGGCGCAGGGTTGCGGCGAAGGGCAGGGCCACTATTTCTGCCGGCCGATGGTTGCCGCCGAGTTCGGAAAGCTGCTTCGAACCGGCATATTCACCGGCCGTTCGGAATTGACCGCCGAATTGTTCATGAACAGAGGCGATGGCCCCGACAATCGCGCGCGTTGATGGAGATACAACGCATCAAGGATTTGGGGACGATGCGTTCGCTTTCCGAAATCGAGCGTAGCGACGCACCGATCCGGCCGCGCGGGAATGCTAGCGGTTGGGTAAATCTTCGATAGCACCGTCGGAGACGAGCGCGCGGGGAATGTCTTCTTGCCCCACGGGTGTCTTTGTACGCTAACGCACACAATCGAATTTGTCTTCTCTTCTTTCGGCTCTGCTACGATGACGTAGGGAAGTACACCGTGCGCGACCATCGAGCATCGCAACCATCGACCGACGATATGGACCATCAGGTACTTCTCATAGCGAACGATCCCGCTCTCGCCACGATGATTCGGCGAGCGCTCGTCGACACGACCGGCCTTCGGTTCAATGTCGAGTGGGTAAGACGACTCGCCGATGGCATCGAACGGCTACGCTACGACGGACTCAACGTGGTCTTGCTCGATTGGTTGCTGCCCGACGGCAACGGGATCGAGACCCTCGACGCCTTGCATGCGGCGGCGCCGCACCTTCCGATTCTGGTCGTCAGCGACATGAACGACGAAGACGCGGCCCGGCAAGCGGTCATACACGGCGCGCAAGACTGTCTGCCGATCGGCCACATCGAGGGGCACTGCCTGGCGCGCGCCTTGTGTTACGCCATCGCGCGTAAGGCGGCGGACGACGAGCTGATATTGGAAAGGGAACGCACTCGCGTCACGCTCGATTCCGTCGATGACGCCGTACTCGGCATCGACCTCGCGGGCAAAGTCACCCACGAGCGCCGCGACGACGTCGTTAAGCGTGAGCAGCCCGATCGTCGTGCCGAATTCATTCACGATGAACGCGACGTGGTTTTTTGTCTTCTGAAACTGATCGAGCATCTTGAGCGCG
>JBGPCS010000110.1:0-7789 GCA_041481875.1 Sulfurifustaceae bacterium | reverse complement strand
GGAACGCCTGCGCGAGCGCCGCGCCGCATTCTTCGAGCGCCGCATTCGCGGCGTCCAGTACTTTGCCCATGTTGATGAAGCCGTGAACCATTCCTTCGTAACACTTGTACGTCACCGGCACACCGGCGGCGGCGAGCCGGTCCGCGTAAGCTTTGCCTTCATCGACCAACGGGTCGTAGCCGGCGGTAAGGATGAGCGCCGGCGGTAAGCGCGATACATCGGGCGCAATCAACGGGGAGCAGCGCCAGTCGTTGAAATCTTCCGGTCCGTTGACGTAGTTGCCGCGGAAATAATTGATGAGATCGCGCGTGAGCAAGTAGCCTTTCGCGAGTCGTTCCGCGGACGCGGTGCGGTGCGGTGGGTGGGTGCCCGGATAGATGAGCAATTGAAACACGAGTTTTGGATGGCCCAGGTCGCGCACGATCAACGCCGTCACGGTCGCGAGATTTCCGCCCGCGCTGTCGCCGCCTACCGCCACTCGGTCGGCGTCGATACGTAGCCGCGTCGCCTGCGCCGCCACCCAGCGAGTCGCCGCAACACAGTCATCGACGGCGGCGGGAAACTTGTGCTCCGGTCCAAGGCGGTAGTCGATCGATATCACCGCGCAGCTCGCTTCGTTGGCGAGCGAACGGCAGATGACGTCATGGGTGTCGAGATCGCCGACCGTGTATCCGCCGCCGTGAAAGTAGACGAGCGCCGGTAACGCTTTTGACGACTGGGTTCCGCGCGCGCGATACAGTCGCGCGCCGATCGGGCCGTGCGGACCTGCAATGCTGAAGTTCTCGACCGAAGCGATTTCCGGTGGATCGGGTTGCAGCGCCTTTCGCGAGCGTCGATATTCTTCGCGCGCTTCGGGCGGGTTGAGCTTGTCGAGCGTCGGCCGGCCGGCGGCGGCCACCCGTTCTAGCAAAGCTTTGGCTTGAGGATCGAGCATTCATCTCTCCCAAAAGAGCTATGAGTTTCTGGCGGCATCCAATCTTTCAGAACTTTCCTAAGAGCCATCTAAATTTAATACCTCTCCCGGATGGATAGGACGACAAAGAGTTTGCTAAGTGTCTTAGCTCCCGCGAGCGAATTCAATCACAATCGCGAGCGTCGAATTATCGACTCGGCCGCAAGTAGTTCGGCGCGCGCGCATCAAGTGTTTGTCTCGCCGAGCAGCCGCGTCGCCTCCGCGGCAAGCTTGCCGCGGTACACCAACAAATGCCAGCGGGCGCCGCCAAGCTGGCGCCACAGGACCGCCGAACGGATGCCGGCGAATAGCGCCGCTCGTACACTCGACGCGATGCGTGCGTTCGCGAGATGTCCTTGTTCACCGGTCACGATGATTCGGGGGTTGAGCGTGCTCAGCGTGCGCGTGTACAAGTCGGCGAGTTTTTCCGTGAGTCGAGCCTGTGTGTCCTTCCCGGCCTGCGCCTGGAAGAACTCCATTTGCGAGCCGATGGATCGAATCCCGGTTTGAATCGCCTGTGTCGCGTCGGCTCTGCGCGCGAGCGCCGCCTCGAGCTGCACCATCGAGACCACGTACTTCGCCATCTCGATGTCTTGTGCCGTGGTTTCGCCGCCGAGCTTGTCGCGCACCAACGCCAGCCCGAGCGCGACGCCCGGCGCGCCGCCGTAGACTTCAGCGACGCTGGCGGCGTCGATCAGCAGAACCGAGCGAAGGCTCGCGCCGAACGGGGCCGGGTCCGCCCGTCCCTCGCGCGAAAATTGCTGGACCAGGCGCGCGGCTTGGAAAATTCCGGCGAGGGCGAGTGTTCGGTCTTGCAGTTGGCCCACGCGTCGCTCGACTGCGTCGTTGCTCCAAACGGGGTGTCGAAAGTCCCTTCCTGGGTTGCGGCGAATGTCCGCGAGTCGCTCCGTTTTCCGATCACCTGCGCATTTGGTTGCCGCCCTAGCGGGTAAGTTCTTCCACCGCCCGCTGCGCACTGGCGCGTTATCTTAACGATGGCGGCGGATGCCGTCATCCGGTCGCGCGACGTTCGATTGACTCCGTACGCGGGAACGGCTAAACCGTCTGGCAAAACGGGAGAAGATTGTTTGATGGGAAGCGAAATCGCATGAGCACGCCGCCGAAGCGGCCGGTGGTGGGGTTAGTGATGGCGGGCGGTGGGGCGCGTGCGGCGTACCAAGTCGGCGTGCTCAAGGCGATTGCCGAGATGTTGCCGGAGGGCTCTCCTAATCCGTTCCCGATCCTCTGTGGCACCTCCGCGGGCGCCATCAACGCCACGGCGCTTGCGGTTTACGCGCGGCAATTTCATAGCGGCGTGCGCCGCCTAAACTACGTTTGGCGCAACTTTCGGGTCGACCTCGTGTTCCGCTCGGACGCCCTTGGCATCGTGAAAACCGGCGCGCGGTGGCTGGCGGCGTTCTTGCTCGGGGGCCTCGGCAAATACAATCCGCAAGCTTTGTTCGATCGCGAACCGTTGCGCGCGCTACTCGAGCAGACCCTCCCATGCCAGGAAATTGAGGCGTCGATAAACGCCGGCGCCTTGCGCGCGTTGTCGGTCACGTGTTCGGGCTACAACTCGGGGCAGTCGGTAACGTTCTATCAAGGGGTGGACTCGCTCACGTCGTGGAAACGCGCGCGCCGCGCGGGCGCGGCCGCGCGTATCGGCATCGATCATCTGATGGCATCCTCGGCGATCCCATTCTTGTTCGCCGCGGTGCATCTGAATCGCGAGTACTTCGGCGACGGTTCAATGCGCCAGGAAGCGCCGATCAGCCCGGCGCTGCACCTGGGCGCAGAGCGCGTGGTCGTGATCGGCGTGCGCCACGAGGCAGTGTCGAGCCCACGGCCGGCGGCGCAGTACCCCACGCTCGCTCAAATCGCCGGACATGTGTTGAACAGCATCTTTCTCGACGCGTTGGATACCGACGTCGAGCGGCTGCAACACATCAACGAAATAACCCGCCTCATTCCCGGTCACGATTCGGAAGGGCCGATACGGTTACGTCCGGTCGACGTGCTCGTGATCTCGCCGAGCGAAGACCTTGAGCGGATCGCGTCCAAGTACGCTCACTTTCTCCCGCGCCCGGTGCGCTATTTGTTCCGCGGCGTCGGCGCCATGCGCCGCGGCGGATCGAACCTAGTCAGCTATCTGTTGTTCGAGAAGCCGTACTGTCGCGCGCTGATCGCCTTGGGCTATGCCGATGCGATGGTCCGGCGCAAGGAGATCCTCGAGTTCATCGGAATGGAATCCGTCGGATGAACCGCTGGCTCATCGCCGCGGGAGTGTTTCTCGTCGTGGTCGGATTCGCTTGGCCGTGGCTGACGAAGCTTGGATTATTTCGGTTGCCCGGCGACATCGTCATCGAAAGGGATAGTTTTCGGTTTTACTTTCCGATCACGACGATGATTGTCATCAGCGTCGTGATTTCACTCATCGCGTGGTTCTTGCGGAAGTGACATACGCGCGCATCGCGCGTGTATGTCATCCCCGCGAAAGCGGGGGATCCAGTGGTTTCCCCTCCCCCCTCGCGGGAGAGGGTGGGGAGAGGGGGATTGATCGCGCGTGAGCGCGAACCAATCAAATCAAAGCCGTGAGCGCCGGACACTTCGGTTCAAGAACGAGTACGTTGTTGTTCCCCGCCATCGTTACGTTCACAATGGCCGCCGCAACAATAAGGAGGGCACAGCATCGCCATGCTAAGGCACTATTTTATCAGCGACGATCTAGATGACTTGGAAGTGTTCGAAACGCAACTGGAGGCCGCCGGTGTTTCTACGCCGCAGATCCACGTACTCAGCAGCAACGACGCGGAAGTCGAGCATCATCACTTACACGAGGTCCAGTCGTTCATGAAGAAGGATATTATCCGCTCAGCGATGCGCGGCGCTTTTGTCGGGCTTTGCGCCTTCGTGCTGGTTCTCGTCGTCGCTTATTTTGCCGGCTGGACGAAAATCGCCGTCGGCTGGATACCTTTTATTTTTCTCGCCGTCGTGCTGCTTGGGTTTTGCACATGGGAGGGCGGGTTGATCGGCATCCAAAAACCCAACCGAAACTTCGCGCGTTTCGAACAAGCTCTAAGCGAGGGCAAACACGTCTTCTTCGTGGATTTACAGCCTGATCAAGAAATAGTATTAGAGAGGACGCTGAAATCTCACCCGCGAGTGCAGCGGGCGGGGACGGGATCATCCATGCCGCATTGGCTAATCACTCTACAGCACAAGGTGGGGATGATTCGCCATTCGTGATCGCGGGTGGCATCGCGGCGGATTTTTCACCGACTATTTTGATTGCGCCACGATGTAGTCGACCGCCGCCTTGACCTCGGCGTTGCTCAGCGACGTGTTTCCGCCTTTGGCCGGCATTACTCCTGCGCTCCCTTGTATGCCATTGATGGCGCTCGCGTAGAGAGTGTCCAGGCCCTTGGCGATGCGCTTCGCCCACAGCGCGGCATTACCGACCTTCGGCGCGCCGGCAATACCGGCACCGTGGCAAGCGACGCAAGTACTTTCGTACACCTGCCGTCCGCTGACGATCTTGGCCCGTGCCGGTTTGGCCGCGACGACTCGCGCGGGTTGCCGTGGGGCTTGGCGCGGGGTTTGCGCGGACGCCACGTTGATCTGTTCCACCGCTCTGATGCGCTCGGCTACGCTCGATTCGGGATTCAACAGCGCGTTGCGATGCCCGCGGACCCGCTCGGGGGCGTTGAGATGATGGGCCACGAGTATAAAGACGAACAGCATCAGTACGGCGCCGATCCCGAAAAGGATCCAGAAGTTTTTCGCGTAGCTCTTGTCAGTCATTGATAATCGTCGTCAGATGCGGATTCAAAATATAGGTGAACTCGGTTCAATTTGATCCAAGCACGCTAGAATAATTTCGCCCCGAAGAATATGCCGCGCGAAAAGAAAGTGTAGTCGGCTTCCAGCGCCCCGATGCCCAAAAGCACCAGCAACAACATCGTCGGGACCACGATGGCGTACATTAGCGCCAATCGCTCCCACATCATGTGCATGAAGACGGCGACGATTAGCCCCGCCTTCAACAACATGAACACGATGATCAGCGTCCATCGCAGGTAACCCTGGAAGTGGAAGTAGTCGACCAGATAGGACGCGGTGCTGAGAACGAACAGGAGTCCCCAGATCTTGAGATAAATACCGATCGGATGTTGTTGGCCCTCTGTGTGCGCCATGATTTCCCCTACCAAAGATAGAAAACGGCAAAGATGAATACCCACACCAGATCGACGAAGTGCCAGTACAGACCCATGATTTCGACGATCTCGTACCTCCCTTTCCTGCCGGTCAAAAAGCCCGGCCGCTCGTGATCTAAATCTCCGCGTATAACCTTTATGGCGGTGATGACCAGGAAGATCACACCGATCGACACGTGCGTGCCGTGAAAACCGGTGATCATGAAAAAGCTCGAGCCAAACTGGGCCGCGCCGAGCGGGTTGCCCCAGGGGCGTATCCCCTCATCTACGATCAGCTTAGTCCACTCGAACGCCTGCATCCCGACGAATGTGGCGCCTAATGCCGCGGTGATCAGCAACAAGATGAAGGTTTTGCGGCGATCCTTGCGATAACCGAAATTGACCGCCATCGCCATCGTCCCACTGCTGCTGATCAACACGAACGTCATGATGGCGATCAGGATCAACGGGATGTGCTTTCCCGCGATCGTTAAAGCGAAGACCTCGCTCGGGTTCGGCCACGGCTCCGTGGTGGACATCCGTACCGTCATGTACGAGATCAAAAAACTGCTGAAGATGAACGTATCGCTGAGGAGGAAGATCCACATCATGGCCTTGCCCCAGGGGACGTGCTTGAACGCGCGTTGGTCCGATGACCAGTCGGAGACGATGCCTTGCACGCCTTCAGGCAGCGGGACAGATCGTCCCGTACGTGTTAGCACAGGTTGCCTCATGTACCTTGATCCTCTTTTATGTGGACAACAGCAGACCGAACAAAACCAACCAAACGACGAGCAGATAGTGCCAGTACACCGTGCACAGCTCCACGCTCAGACGCACGTCGCGCGCTCGCGCGCCGCGCCATACCTTCATGGTCGTCTTGCGCCACGCTACCAATCCACCCAATAGATGCAGCCCGTGCAGTGCGGTGAATAAGTAAAAAAAAGCGTTGGCCGGGTTGGTCGCGGCGAAATAACCCAAGCCAATGAGTTGTTGCCATACCAGGAGCTGCCCCACTAGGAAGGCAACGGTGAGAGCGCCCGCGACAATCAGGCCGTTCCTCACGGCGCCAATCCGCTCCCGTTTGGCGGCGCCGCGCGTCCATTGCATGGCGATGCTGGTTAACACTAGCACGCCGGTGTTGAGCCAGAGCAGCCCCGGTTTCGGCAACGAGCTCCAGTCGCCCACGTGCATTCGCATGAAATAGGCGCTGATGAACAGGGCGAACAGCGACGTCACAACAATAAGAAACACGCCAAGACCGACCTTCACGGTCGGCAGCGATATCGCACCCTCACCGTCGCCGCCGGCGATCGAGCGCTGCTCTATCCAGGGCTTGGTGTCTAGCGTTTGCCACAATAGCCACCACACCACGGCGGCCATGATTGCGGCCAAGACCAATAAGGGAATCATCACGACACTAGGCTTTCCGGTTTCCTCCGGTCTTCTTACCCGGCGGCTGGTTCTGCGGTATGAAGTCCTGAGCAGCACCCGGCACGCTGTAGTCGTAAGCCCAGCGATAGACTAGCGGTAACTCCGGACCAAAATTGCCGTGCTTTGGCGGGGTGTCTGGGGTTTGCCATTCCAGGGTAGTGGCTTTCCACGGGTTGCCGCCCGATGGTTTGCCTTTGAAATAGCTCCAAGCCAGGTTGTACAAAAACACGAGTTGCACGGAGCCCACGATCAACGCCGCAATAGTGATGCCGGCGTTCAAGGAGTGCGCCGATTCGGGGATGAAGTCCGTGCCGGTAACCGCGTAGTACCGTCGCGGTACTCCCAAGATGCCCAAGTAATGCATCGGATAATAGATGGCATAAGTCCCGAGGAAGGTCACCCAGAAGTGAAACTTGCCCAAGGTGTCGTTCAGCATTCGTCCGGTAACCTTGGGGTACCAATGGTAGATCGCGCCGAATACAACCAGGATCGGCGACACCGCCATCACCATGTGGAAGTGGGCGACGACAAACATAGTGTCGGAAAGCGGGAGATCTATGGGCACATTACCTAGGAACAGGCCGGTCAACCCGCCGTTGATAAACGTGAAGACGAAGCCGATAGCAAACAGCATGGGGACGGTGAAGCGGATGTTACCCCGCCACAACGTCAGCACCCAGTTGTAAACCTTGAGGGCCGTGGGGACGGCGATGATCAGCGTGGTAGTCGCGAAGAAGAAACCGAAGTAGGGGTTCATGCCGCTGACGTACATATGATGCGCCCACACCACGAAACTGAGGCCGCCGATGATTAGGATCGCCCACACCATCATCCGATACCCGAAGATATTCTTTCTCGCGTTGACACTGATCAGGTCGGAGACGATGCCGAAGGCCGGCAACGCGACAATGTAGACCTCGGGGTGCCCGAAAAACCAGAATAGATGTTGAAACAACACCGGGCTTCCGCCGCTGTAGTCGAGGCGGTGTCCCTGCGAGACGATGGCAGGCATAAAGAAACTCGTGCCGAGTATGTGGTCCAGCGTCATCATGATGGCGCTGACGAACAAGGCGGGAAACGCCAACAACGCCAGGATGGTGGCCATGAAAATGCCCCATACCGTCAAGGGCAGGCGCATCATCGTCATGCCTCGCGTGCGCGCCTGCAACACCGTCACCACATAGTTCAACCCGCCCATGGTGAATCCGAT
>JBGPCS010000109.1:0-7791 GCA_041481875.1 Sulfurifustaceae bacterium | reverse complement strand
TCACCGCGCCGGTGCACAAGGGCGCTATCAACGACGCCGGCATTCCATTCACGGGTCACACCGAATTCATCGGCAGCCGCTGTGGCGTCGATGCCGTCATGATGCTCGCCTGTCCGGGCCTTCGCGTCGCGCTCGCAACAACGCATCTACCGCTCGCGCAAGTGAGTGGCCACGTCACCCGTGAGCGGCTGCGCGCGGTGATTTCGACGTTGCACGGCGATCTCAAGCGCAAGTTTCGCATCGATGCGCCGCGCATCAGCGTCTGCGGGTTGAACCCGCACGCCGGCGAGTCCGGACATCTAGGACGCGAGGAGATAGACGTCATCGGGCCGGTGATCGAGGAGCTGACGCGTGCCGGCATGCGCCTGCGCGGTCCACTCCCGGCGGATACCGCGTTCCTGCCGGCGCAACTCAAGGAATGCGATGCCGTGCTCGCGATGTATCACGATCAAGGATTGCCCGTGTTGAAGCATCACGATTTCGCTCACGCGGTGAACGTAACGCTCGGCCTTCCGTTCGTGCGCACCTCGGTCGATCATGGCACCGCGCTCGAGATCGCCGGCACCGGACGGGCCGATCCATCGAGCTTGTACGCGGCCGTAGCGCTCGCGCGCGAGCTCTGCGCGTGACGTACGCACCGCCGCGTAAGCGCTTCGGTCAGCACTTCCTGCACGATCGTACGATCGTCGATCGGATCGTGTCGGCATTCGATCCCAAACCCGATGAAACGATCGTCGAGATCGGTCCAGGCCGCGGCGCGCTCACGTTGCCGCTGCTCGAACGGGCGCAACGCCTGCACGTCGTCGAGCTCGATCGCGATCTCGCGGCGCGGCTCCCCACGCTCGCCGCCGGTCGCGGCGAGCTGATCGTGCACCAGGCCGACGCGTTGGCATTCGATTTATTCACGCTTGCTCGCCCCGACCAGCGCGTGCGCCTCATCGGCAACCTGCCGTACAACATTTCCACGCCGCTCTTGTTTCATCTCATCGAGCAGATCGACGCCATCGACGACATGCTGTTCATGCTGCAACGCGAAGTCGCCGAGCGGCTCGCCGCGCCACCCGGCACCAAAACCTACGGGCGCTTGAGCGTGATGATCCAATGGCGCTTTGACGTCGAGCTGTTGTTCGGTGTCGGCCCAGGCGCGTTCCACCCCCCGCCCCAAGTAGATTCCAGCGTGGTGCGGCTGCTCCCGCGCCGCACGCACGGCATCGCCATCTCGGATCCCGATTCTTTCCAGCGCGTCGTGCGAGCGGCTTTCGGGCAACGACGCAAGACATTGCGCAACAGTCTGCGCCTGCTACTGGACGACGCCGCGTTCGCGCGCGCCGACATCGATCCTCGCCGCCGCGCCGAAGACCTGACTCTCGAGGAATTTGCCCGCCTCAGCGAAGTCACGGCAATCAAGGGCGCGCCGGAATGTTGATTAACCGGTACCCGGCGATGCGGTAACGCAACATCGAAACGCGCGGCATCCCGGCAGGCCACCGCATGACGCTCCCACCGGCGGTTACCCTCGGGATCGGCGATGAAGCGCGTGAATCGAAGTCCTTGCGCTTTGCTACCCGTGGCGACGCGCCGAGGCATGCCCCGCCGCGACGTACAAGCATGGTGGGAGCACGCGGTTTCGCTCGCACTTTTCATCCTTTTCACCGGTGGTCGCTGCAACACATGCTTGCCCGGCGCAACCGCGCTCCCGCCATTCGTCAGGTATTTGACGACAACATGGCATGGTTGCTGCTTTCCATGAGGCAAATACCCTATCCAACCGCTACCTTATCATCTGGGGCACGAAAAAAAGGGGTTCAGGTAATGCGCAAGGAACATGCAGCCGCCGCTCCCATTGAAGTGTCGCCAGTGGCACCACTGGCACTTGTACCGGGCGATGTGCCATTCAAGATTCCCGGCTATCGGGTTATCGCGCGCATTCACCAAAGTTGGCGCGCCGACATCTATCGAGGCGTACGGGAACGCGATGATCAGCCGGTCGTCCTGAAAGCGCTGCACGGTCACACGCTGACGCCCGAGAACGTGGCGTCCTATCGCCACGAGTATCAAATGCTTCTGCGCCTGCAGAGCGAGGGCGTCATCCGCGCCTTCGACTTCAAGGAGGATCACTCGGTCGTCGCGCTGATCATCGAGGACTTCGGCGGTAAGGCGCTGCGGGAACGCATGGCGAAATCGCCACTCGCGGTCGGTTTGGACCAGCAGCTCGAGCTGGCACTAAAACTGGTCGCCGCACTGCGCGACGTGCACGCCGCCGACATCATCCACAAGGACATCAATCCGAATAACATCGTCATCAACGCCACGACCGGCGCGCTGAAGATCATCGATTTTGGCCTCGCGACGCCGTTGCAGCGGGAGCAAGCCACGACGGCGATTCCGACCACCCTGCTCGGCACGCTCGCCTACATCGCGCCGGAGCAAACCGGCCGGATGAATCGTGCGGTCGACTACCGCAGCGACTTCTACTCACTCGGTGCCACGCTATACGAATTCTTCGCCGGGCAAGTGCCATTTGCCGGGAACGACGCGCTCGAGCTGATACATGCGCACATCGCGCGCCAACCGACGCCGCCGCACGTCGTAAATCCGAAAGTCCCAGAGCCGGTGTCGGCGATCATCATGAAGCTCCTCGCCAAGACGGCGGAGGAGCGCTACCAGAGCATCTGGAGCGTCGAAGCCGATCTCGAGAACTGTTTGAACCAGTGGCGCGCCACCGGCACGGTCGAGCCGTTCCCAATCGATCGCTCGATCATACACGACCGCTTTCAACTGCCGCAGAAGCTGTACGGACGCGAAAAGGAACTCGCAGAACTGCTGACTGCATTCGAGAGCGCGAGCAACGGCAGATCGGAAATACTTTTCGTTACCGGCCACTCCGGTATCGGCAAGACCAGCCTGGTGCGCGAAGTGTACAAGCCGATCACGGCGAAGCGCGGCTACTTCGTTTCCGGAAAATTCGATCAATTTCAGCGCAACATCCCCTTCGGCGCCGTGCTCGCGGCGATGGCGGAATTGGTACGCCAGCTCCTAAGCGAACGGGAAGATCAAATCGCCCATTGGAAGGACGCCTTCCAGGAAACCTTGGGATCGAACGGCCGGGTCCTGACTGACCTACTGCCGGACCTGCAACTGATCATCGGCGAGCAACCGCCCGTGCCCACGCTCGGTCCGTCGCAAACACAGGAGCGCCTGGCGCTCGCCTTGCGCAGATTCTTCGGCGTCGTCTGTCGCGCGAAACATCCGCTGGTCCTCTATCTGGACGATCTGCAATGGGCCGATGGTGCGTCGCTCAAGCTGTTGGTGCAGCTTCTGCCGTACGCCGATATCAAGTATCTGTTGGTGATCGCGGCTTATCGCAGCAACGAAGTCGACGCCACGCACCCGGCCGCGACGACGCGCGCACAACTATTCAAGCTGGGCGTGACGATCAATGAGATTGCGCTCGCGCCGCTCGCCGTGGGTCACATTGAGCAGCTACTCGTCGACGCGTTCCATGTGGGCCACGACCGCGCCACGCCGCTCGCGGCGCTGGTGCACGAGAAAACCGGCGGCAACGCGTATTTTGTCGATGAGTTCCTGAAGTCGCTGCACGCCAAGGGAATGCTGTACTTCGACAGGCCGGCGCGCCGCTGGTCTTGGGACGTCGACAAAATCAACGCGCTCGACGTCACCACCAACGTCGGCGAGCTGATGACCCAGAATATCCGCGAGCTGAACGCGGCGGCACAGCGCTTCCTGCCGCTCGCCGCGTGTCTTGGCAACCCATTCGACATTCGCACGCTCGCCCTGGTCGCAGCACAGCCGGCGCAAGAAGTGACAAACGAATTGGATGAGGCGGTAGTGCGAGGGCTTATCCTGCCGGTCGGCGGAAACTACCGCCGCAGCGCGATGGCGGACACCGACGCACCAGCCAACGTGCGGTTTCGTTTCGCGCACGATCGAGTGCAGCAGGCGGCGTATGAATTGATCGTCGAGCAGGACCGCGCGCGAGCGCACTATCGCATCGGGCAGTTGCTGCTGGGCGCGGCGAACCCGGCCGAGCCGGCGAAAAATCGCTTCCAGATCGTCAATCACCTCAATCTAGGCAAGAACGAGGCGCTTCCCGCCGAGCGGAAACAACTCGCCGAGATCAACTTGGCCGCAGGACGGCAGGCAAAGGCCACTGCCGTCTTCGAAGCCGCTTTCGTTTATTTCGAGACCGGCATTGAACTGCTCGGGCCGAGCGCTTGGGACGAACACTACGATTTGGCGCTGGCGCTGAACAACGAGGCCGCGCAAGCCGCGGCGTTGTGCGCAAAATATCCGGAGTTCCAGCGCCGCTTCGATCTCATTCGCGAAAAAGCGCGCAAAGTACTGGACGTGATAGCGGTCTTCGACGCGAAAATCGGCGTTGAAACGCGACGGGCGGATTTTCGCGCGGCCGTCGACACGGGCCTTGAAGCGCTACGGCTGCTCGGCGTCCGCTATCCGAGGAAAGTGACCGTATTCCACGACTTCTATTACGCCCTGCGAGCGCGGCTCGCGGGATCGAATTGGGCCATCGATAGGCTGGTCAACCGGCCGAAGATGAGCGATCCGATACGCATCGCCGCGACCAGCATCATGCGTTCGCTAATTTTGGTGTTCTTCTGGTTGAACAGCCCGTACCGCGCGATGAATTTGTACCGGCTGTTTCATATGTGCGCGAAGTACGGCAACCCCACCTTTGCGCCGATCATTTACGCCGCCTACGGAATATTTCTGGCGTCGGGCCCCGATCGCCCCAAGGGCTACCGCTTGAGCCGCGTGGCCATGGCATTGCTCGACAAGCTGAACGCCGAAGCGCAACGACCGACTGTCACGTACATGGCGACGTCGTTGGTGCACTGGAAAGACCACTGTCGAGACACGCTGCCGATATATCTCGAGAACCACCGGCTGGAAGTCGAGCTGGGCGAGCTGCAGTACGCCGGACACTCGCTCTTAAGCCATTCGTATACCGCGTTTCACGCAGGCGAAAATTTGCCGTCGCTTCATACGACGCTGCAAACCTCGGTGGAGAGCCTCATCGAGAAGCGCAGCGTCGATATCGTAACGGCCTATCGGGATCTCACCGCCTATCTTTCCGGCCACGCCGCGGATGCGGGAATTCTGGCCGAACCCGAAACCGCGGCCGCGGCGCAGAAGCCGGAGAAAGTCGGCACATTCACCTCCTACTTCTGCCAGTTGTTCCTGGCATTTCACTTCGGCGAGTACGCGCGCGCTTGGCGCTACATGCAGCTCGCGACGCCGATGGCGCATACCGTACAGCAGCTACTGCGCTACTCCGACCTCTACATGGGCCTCGTCCGAGTGATGCAACATCCGGCGCTAAGTGAGCCGGAACAACCACGGAACAAAAGAGAGATCGGCAAGGTCAGGGACCGGCTCAAAATTTTCACCCGCCACTGCCCGGAAAACTATCTGAACAAGTGGCAGCTCCTGGAAGCCGAGTACGCGCGCCTGCAAGGCAAATACAACCGCGCGGAAAAGTACTACGACGCGGCGATCGCCTCCGCCCAACAAGGCGGTTTGGGTTTCATACAGGAAGAAGCGCTCGCCAACGAGCTCGCCGGTCGCCACTACTTGGCGCGAAACAGAATCCGCGTCGCCCAAGCCTACATGCGCGAAGCGCGTGCACTCTACACGCGCTGGGGCGCGGCGAAAAAGGTGCGATGGCTGGACGACACGTACCCGCAACTCCAGCTGGCGGTCGGGTCCCGGGCGACGAGCACAGACGGGACGGTAGGTACCGCGACCATCGCGCCCATGAGCCTCGACCTACCGGCGCTGATGAAAGCGCTGAAGGCGATCGCGGAGGAAACGGTACACAGCCACATTCTGCAACGAACGATCGAGATCGTGATGCAGTTCGCCGGCGCCGACAAGGCGCTGCTGCTGCTGCGCAGCGAGGACGACTTGCGCGTCGAGGCGGACATGGACACGTCGCGCAAGGAAGTCGAACTGCTGAAGTCGGTTTCGATCCAGAATAGCACCCGCCTATGCCAGGCGGTCGCGAACTACGCCAAGCGGACCAAGGCGAGCGTCGTGATTCATGACGCCCAGGAGCCGCAGTCAGTCGTCCCGGGATTGCAAAACGACGCCTATATCCGGGACAACCGCGTGCGGTCGATCTTGTGTATTCCCATCACCGTCGGCGCCGGACCGGAGGCCGAAGTGATCGGGCTGCTCTACATCGAGAACAATCAGTCTTCCTATGCGTTTACCGAACAACGCGTGGAGACGCTCGAGATCATCTGTCTTTCCGTCGCCGGACGATTGGAGCTGTCGCGCAAGGCGGTTACGGATTCGCTGACGGGTCTCTACAACCGCGGCCACTTCCAGATGACCCTCGCCAAGGAACTATCTTTAGCGCGGCGCAAGGAACGTCCGGTGTCGCTGCTCTTGATCGATATCGATCATTTCAAAAAGGTCAACGACGAATGCGGCCACCAGGTAGGCGACGAGGTGATCAAGCACGTTGCCCGCACGATTAAGGAGAGTTGTCGCGAAACCGACGTGGTTGCCCGCTACGGCGGCGAAGAGATGGTAGTGATCTTGACTGAAACCAGCATCGAGCAGGCGACCGTCGTCGCGGAGCGCATTCGCCGGACGCTCGAGGAGCAGCCGCTTCATCACGGCGATCGCGTGGTGAAAGCGACCGCGAGCCTCGGCGTCGCCGTGAACGACGGACAACGCAAGGAGCCAGAGTCTCTGATCAAGGCGGCGGATGACGCGTTGTATCGGTCGAAGGCGAACGGGCGCAATCGCGTTACGATCGCCTAGCCGACATTCGGCGAAACCCGCGCATGCGGTGCCCCATTGCCCGGGGATATCGACGCTTCGAGCCGTTCCATCGTCTGGTTGACCCATGCTTCGGCGCGCCGAAGAATCTCCTCGTGATCGCGCCCGCGTGCATCGATCGTCGGGCCGATAATCAGTCGAATCGTCCCCGCGCGTTTGACAAAGCTGCGCCGCGGCCAGTAGTGGCCGGCGTCGTGCGCGATGGGTACCACCGGGTAGCCGGTTTCGGCCGCGAGCACCGCGCCGCCCTGTCCCCAGCGCCGCCGCTGCCGTGGCGCAACGCGCGTTCCCTCCGGAAAGACCGTCACCCAAATACCGTCACGCAAGCGTTCGCGTCCCTGCGCGATCACCTGCTGAATCGCCTCGCGCTTCGATGCCCGGTTGATCGCGATCGGCTCCAGCAGCGCGAGCGCCCAGCCGAATAGCGGAATCCATATCACCTCGCGTTTTAGTACCCAGGTTTGCGGCGGGAAGATGAGGGCGAGCGAGAGCGTCTCCCATGACGATTGGTGCTTCGCCATGATGATCGCCGGCCCCGCGGGCAAGTGCTCGCGCCCGTGGACTTCGTAGCGCACGCCACACAGCACGCGCAGCGTCCACATTTGAAATGCCGCCCAACGGCTGATCAAGTAGAAGCGCCAGCGAAACGGCAACGGAAACGTCAACAGCATCGCCGGTGCGTAAACCGCCACCGAGAGCCACATCAGGGCATTGAACAACGCCGAGCCGAGCAACTGCTTCATATCACCACGAAGCGAGGCAACGCCGCGCGAAGGTGGCCTTCGCTCCGCGCTCGAGCGGTGCCGCGCTACACGCGGTCACGAAGCCGCCGCCAAATCGCCGGAGATGAGCGCCTCGGCGAAAGCGGCGAGATCGTCGTACACCGGCACGCCTTCGAGCTGCTTGCTCTTGCGCAGCGTGCGCTTACCGTGGCCGGTGCGCAGCAACACCGGGCGCGCG
>JBGPCS010000108.1:0-7846 GCA_041481875.1 Sulfurifustaceae bacterium | reverse complement strand
TCGGTCGGGGCCTCCGTGGCTGCCGCAGCGGATGCACGTTAAGTGCATTCGCGAAAAGCTCCGGCCGGATGTTTCAGCCGGGTCACTGAATTTCAGCCTGCCATCCCTGGCGCGACATTGTGTGATTGATGGGCCCCGGCCCGGCCCTCCGTGGCCGGTCGTTCGGCCGCGCGGATGCCCGTTAAGTGCATCCGCGAATTCCCGGCTCGATACTCTTTCCAAATTCATTCGACCTACCCGCCGTCCCTGGCGCGACGATCTGCGCTTCGTTGTACCCCGGCCCGCACCTCCGTGTGCGGGCGTTCGCCGGCGCGGATGCACGTTAAGTGCATCCGCTAGGACTCCGGCTCACCCTCTCACGATGGGCATTTTGATTTTCACGTGGTACTGGCCGCCTTCCTCGAATGCTTGCAAGTTAGCGGTGCCGCCGAACTGGGTCGTTAGCCGCTGGCGCGTGTTGTCCTGCGCGATCTTGTTGCCTTTGTTGCGCGTTTCCTTGCGTATGTCGGGCAGCGGGTTGCTGATGAGAATATTGAGCGCTTCGCCCTCAGCCCACATATCGACTTTAATCATGCCGCCCGCGAAGCGCGGTTCGATACCGTGATAGATCGCGTTCTCTAGCAAAGGTTGCAGCGTCAACGCGGGAATGAGCGCGGAACGCGGAATATTCGGGCTGACGTTCCACTGTACTTGCAGGCGATCGCCCAGGCGGATCTTCTCGATCTCCAGATACTGACGCGAGATTTCCCGCTCGGCTGATAGTGGCACGAGTTTCCTCGCGTCGGCGAGGAGCACGCGAAAGAGGTCGGCCAGGTCGTGCAGGATGGCTTCGCCCTTTTCGGGGTTGCTGCGCGTGAGGCTCGCAACGCTATTCAGGCTGTTGAAAAGAAAATGCGGACGGATACGGGACTGCAGCGCTTGCATGTGCGCTTCCTGCTGTGCGCGACCTTCGACTTCCGCCTGATGTTGCGCGATGAAGTAGCGTACGCCCATCGCGCCGATGATGAGCGCGACCAGGAGGCTGCGAATGATTAGGGACTCGCGCCATGCCGGCCAACGCTCGGGGATGAGCCCGAGATCGTGCAGCGCGAAGATCATGCCATCGGTACCGATGGCGGTGACCAGCAGCAACAGCAGCACCACGAGCACGGAACCGAACACGACCGAGGTTCGTCGAAGCAGGGGTGCGGCGAGCTTCAAGATGACGACGCTGCAAAGCGAAATGGAAATGGCGAATGCGGACAGGAGGTTCAGATCGGTCCACGCTTGCTCGTCGAATGTGGGGTTGCGTCCGATGGTGATGATGATCGCGATCATCTCGGCCAACAAAATGAATCGAATCGACAAACCGAAGGAACCGAAGTCGGGAAGGAAATGTCGCTCGCGCGTCTGTGACTGTGCCATGCGGTTGTATCCGTGCGGTTTGCCTTGCGGCAGCGCGTCCGTTTCTCAAGTCGTCAACGCAGAATGGCATGCACCCAAGGAGGAATCCGGCCGCGATTCAGACGTCCCGGCTCGGGGCTCCGCAACACCGCGCCACGGGCGGCGCGCCCCGCGAGCTTCAAGTATAGATTCGAGGAGTCGGCGTCGGCCCGCGCGGCGTGATTATTCTATAAGCAGAGGGTTCAGTATACTGCGTGGCGGCCTAGCGACACCGAAAAAGGCAGGCAAAAAAAACCCCCGTACTAGACGGGGGCCTGAAGACCTGATCCGGAATTCGGGGTGGGGGTGCACAAAGGAGAGTCCGAATCAGGCAACTTGCTGCTAGAGCTAACGATAGTCGGGGGACGAGGCGACAACAATCCCTTACCGATGATCGGGGGGCGGACACGGATAGACGGGCAGCAGGTGTTTTGGCCCCGTCCGTCAAGGTTTTCTTTCACACATAAGTACGCATGGGAAAATGACGAAGGGCAAGCTATGGGGCGGTCGTTTTGGCCAGCCGACGGATAGTGCGGTCGCGCGCTTTACCGCGTCGATCGATATCGACCGCAGACTCTACCATTGCGACATCCTCGGATCGGCGGCGCATGTGCGCATGCTCGCGCATGTCGGGGTGCTGACCGCGACCGAGCGCGACACGATTATCCAGGGGCTCGAGCAAATCGAGGCCGAGATCGACGCCGGCCGATTTCAGTGGAGCGCCGATCTCGAGGATGTCCATACGAACATCGAGACACGGCTGATCGAGCGCATCGGCGAGCTCGGAAAAAAAATGCATACGGCGCGCTCGCGCAACGATCAAGTGGCGACGGATCTTCGCCTGTACCTGCGCGACGGCATCGACGCCGTGCTAGCCGCGCTCACGCGTCTGCAACGGGCAATCCTCGCGCGCGCCGAGAGTGAAGCCGATACGCTCATGCCCGGGTTCACTCATCTGCAGATCGCGCAGCCGGTGACGCTCGGCCACCATTTGCTCGCTTGGTTCGAGATGCTCGATCGCGACGGCGCGCGTTTGGTTGACGCCCGTGCCCGCGTGAATGTCTTGCCGCTCGGCGCCGCCGCTCTTGCCGGTACCAGCTACCCCATCGATCGAGCCTATACCGCGAAGTTGCTCGGTTTCGACGATGTCGCGCAGAATTCGATCGATGCGGTATCCGATCGGGATTTCGCAATCGAGTTTGTCGGCGCCTGTGCCATGCTCATGATGCATCTGTCGCGGATGTCCGAGGAGTTGGTGCTCTGGTCGTCGCCGATGTTCGCCTTCGTCGAGCTGGCGGACGCATATTGCACCGGCTCCTCGATCATGCCGCAGAAGAAGAATCCGGACGTTCCGGAACTCGTGCGGGGCAAGAGCGCGCGGGTACAAGGCCATCTTGTCACTCTCCTTACGCTCATGAAGGCACAGCCGCTTGCCTACAATAGAGACAACCAGGAGGACAAAGTGCCGGTATTCGATACGCTCGACACGACGCTCGACTGCCTCGAGGTGTACTCGGGATTGATCGAGACGCTGGCCGTGCGTCGCGATCAGCTGGCGCGCGCCGCCGGGTTGGGCTACGCGACCGCCACCGACCTCGCGGATTACCTGGTGCGCAAGGGCATGGCGTTTCGCGATGCCCATGAGGTGGTCGGGCGCGCAGTCCTTCGCGGCATTGAAAGCGGGCGCGATTTGTCGCAACTCTCTCTCGAAGAGCTAAGGAGTTTTGATGCGCGGATCGGGTCCGACGTGTACGACGTGTTGACGCCGGCCGGCTCGGTACAGGCGCGCCGGCATGTCGGCGGGACCGCGCCCGAGCAGGTGCGGACCGCGGTGGCGCAGGCGCGCCGCCGTCTGCCCAAGGAGGACTGATCGCTATGACCGATTCGGACCCGACTCCCGACGAGGCCGACGGAAATCTGGGCCGGCGCGCCGCGGATCGCCGGTTCAACGAGCGGCGCGCGAGTTTTCGCCGGGTGACCGATCGGTTGCGCTTCGCGAATTGGGACGAACAACGCACGCAGTTCATTACCCGCTACCTATTCGGCGCGCTGGGTCTTGCTTACTTCAATCTCGGCGAATCGGTTACTCGCGGTCCCGAGTATCTCGTCGCCATCAATGCGGTCCACGTCGTGTACTTGGTCCTCATTACGCTATACATGATGCACGCGTGGTGGCGTGTCGACTCTGTGATTCGGCTACGGGTAGCGATGCTGACGGACGTGCTAGGCGTCTCGGCCGCGGTCTTCATCGATTCCAACGTCATGTCGCCGGCTTATTTGCTATATCTGGTCATCGCGCTCGGCAACGGTATGCGTTACGGCGTGCGCGCGTTTGCCGAGGCGGCGGTAACGAGCTTCGTGTTCACTGCCCTCGTGCTCGGTCTGCGCATGACGGATTATCTCCAACACTTTTCAATAGTGAGCTTCTTCTTCATCCTATTCGTCGCCATCATCGTGCTTTATTCCTATGCCCTGATGAAGAACGTCGATCGAGCCCGCGACAGTCTGGAGATCGAGAGCCACAATGACGTGCTAACGGGTTTGTTGAACCGTCGGGGGCTGAGCGAACGGGCGGAGATCTTGTTTCGTTCGATCGGGGCCGATCGGAAGTCGGTGGCCGTGCTGTTCGCCGATCTCGATGGCTTCAAGGCGGTGAACGACGCTTACGGTCACGACGCGGGCGATCGATTATTGCAAGAGGTGGCACGATCGCTGGCCGCTCGACTACGCGGTAACGACATCGTTGCACGGTTCGGGGGCGACGAGTTCATCGTGATACTGCCCGATGCGAATCTGGAAGAGGCCGCGGTAGTCGCGAAGCGTCTGCAAGCCGCTGCGGCCGCGGCCGACGACGGTAAGGCGCGCTTGAGCCTTACCATCGGCATCGGGCTGGCCCCGGAACACGGGGCGGACCTAGAGGCGGTAGTGAAGACGGTCGACGCGGCGATGTACCAGGGGAAACTCGTCGGCGGAAGGGGGGAAATCCGCCGCGCCGACGGCGTTGCGGTCGCCTGACTATGAATTCATTGGAGGACCTTCGGCAGCGGCTGCGAACTTTTGCTCAAGTGCGCGACTGGGAGCAGTTTCACTCGCCGAAGAATCTCACGATGGCGCTGATCGTCGAGGCCGGCGAGTTGGCCGAACTGTTTCAGTGGCTGAGCGAGGCGCAGAGCGACGCGCTATCGGCCGAGCAACGGACAGCGGCGGAGCAAGAAATGGCGGATGTGCTGCTCTATCTAGTGCGGCTAGCTGACCGGCTAGGTCTCGACCTCATGGAAGCCGCCGTGCGCAAAATAGAAATGAACGAGCTGAAATATCCCGCCAACGAGGTACGCGGGCGCGCGCACAAGCGCTAGTTCCCTTAACGGAGCGTTGAGGAAATCCGTCCACGGATTTTTCACCTCGCGAACCGCGGTGCGCCCGCGTCGCGCCCTGTTTTTCAAACATCGGTGCGTTTTAAAAACCCGCCGCTAGCAGGCTACTTTTCAGACACCCTGCTAGCGCGCAGCATCTCCCGGCTGGCGTGGCGACGGATGCTCGGGGCGGCCGTCGCGAAGCTGGCGACGCTCCTCCGGCGACATGTTGCGCCAGCGCTCGCGCAAACGTTCCCGCTCCGCCGGGGGAAGATTCTTAAACCATTCGTGGCGCTGCCTCAACCGCTCTTGCTCATCCGGGGGCAACTGCTTGAAACGTTCATAACGTTCCCGCGCGCGCGCGCGCTCCTCGGGGGGCAGCTGTTGCCATCGCGAGGAACGCTCGTGCGCGCGAGCGCGTTCTTCCGGCGTCATTTGTTGCCAGTGCGCCGCGCCTTGGCGCAAGCGCTGCTGACGTTCGAGAGGAAGCTCGGACCAACGCTGCTCGAACGGCCGCAGCGCTTGTTGTTCCTGCGGCGTCAACTGGTCCCATCGCATCCCCTCGGCGGCGAGCGCGCTTAAGCAACACACGCACAGGGTTGCGAGTAACGCGAGGCGATGCGCTTTCACGTCCGTTCAACTAGCATCGGGTTCGGTCGCCAGCCAGTCGTAAAACTCGATGTCCGTGTAAAATTCGGGACTCTCCGTCGTCGCCAACATTTCGATATCGGCGATGGCGATGGCGGTTTCGCTGCCCCGCGGAGTCGGCAGATCCGACGGCGTACCGAACCACAGGGTGCCCGCCAGCACCGCGACGACGCCCGCCGCTGCGAAACCGCTCGCGGTCCTCCATGACGGCAGGAGAAGCCGCGAGCGCTTGGCGTCCAGAGCGCGCAGACGCGCCGCCCGCAGGCGCGCGACCGTTAGCTCGTCGCACGCTCGCTCGCTTTCGCGGAGTAAGTGTCTAGTCGCTTCCAGTAACTCCTGCTCGGTCGGTGTCCTCATTGCCAGTGATCCTTGAGGCGTTCTCTCAGCGCGTGCACCGCGCGTGAATAGTGCGTCTTGACGCTTCCAACCGAACAGCCCATGGCGCGTGCGGTTTGCTCGACGTCTAGGCCCTCGCAAGCGCGCAACAAAAACGCCTGCTGCTGCCGCGCGGGTAGGTGCCCCACGGCAGCGTTGAGTGCCGTCAGCGTCTGGTGGGTGGCGCTCGAGTCGGCGGGATCTACCGCGGCGGGATCCGGCTGATTCTCGAGAGGGTCGGCTTCGGTCTCCTCGTCCCAGGTGAACCAGTGACGCCAGCGATTGCGCACCCGCGTGCGACGATACCAGTCGTAGATGCATCGTTGAAGAATCCGATGGAACAGCGGCGCCCATTCGCTATCGTCTCGCGTCCCATAGTACTGAACCAGCCGCAACATCGCGTCCTGCACAATATCCATCGCCTCGTCGGCGTTACGGGTGGCGATGCGCGCCATGACGAATGCGCGTCGTTCGACCCCCGCGAGAAAACGATCCAGCGCCTGCTTCGAGTCCAGTGTCGACCTCCGCGTTACTAGGCCGGCGAATTCGATCCGCGCTGTTGACTGGATGGGCGTCATAACGGATCAACGCGTCAATACGGGCTCGCGCCGGGCGGGCCTATTGTCAACACTCCAGCCAGGAGGGTCCAGCCTAGACCTTTCGATCGTTGAGCTGGGTGCACGTGTTGGATGTGTAGGTGATTAAATTTCATGCGTTGCTGATGTGCTCGGGACCTGTCTGCCAACAACGCATCGATTGGCCGAAGGTTGACCCGCCGGGACTAGGGATTCACGGGTTGAGATGGCGTTGATACATTAGGGTCCTGTCGGGAGTAGGGGCCGAGCACCATGAGTGAAGAGCAGGGCGAAGACGCCGGTCACGGTGCCGTTTTCAGGCGTTTTTACTTCGAACGCCGAGAGTACGAACGACGCGAACGGATCGATCGGCGCGGCCCGTTGCGCTGGGACCCTCGGGCGAAGACAAAACAACGGCGTGCAGGTGGTGAGCGCCGCCGGTTGATCTGAAACCTACACGCGCCAATAGGCGGCGACTAGATTGTCGGAATCCGTCCGCCCTTGCAGCGGGAACTGCACCCGCCGCACGTAGTCGAGAATGTCCGAGATCGGGCTGAAGTCCTGATACAGACGCCGATAGGTCTGACGCCGGGTGGGGTTCGCTTCGTAGTCGGCAGAACGCCAGAAGGCGTTGCGCCCGTGGGCTACGTAGTAGTCGAGTTCACCTCGGGATTTGACTCGCTCGCGAAAGAGTCCGCTCATGAAGAGCGTGTAGTCGCCGATATAAGTCATGATCGCGCGTTCACGGGCGATGTCGCGCCTTCCATTCGCGCCTCTCTGCGCGTTTTGCCACGCGCTGAGCAGGTCCACTATGTATTCGAGCGGTCGACCGTCGCCGCCACGCACCGCTTGGAACAGGCGAGTATGCGCGAACCGTGCAAGTATCTCGCTGACGTACTCCACGGTGTCCGCCGCCCCGCGTAGGCCGCACGCCTGAAAGCCCTGCTGTAGCTGATGGCGGAAGAACTGTTGGAGCGACGGCAGACGCATAACCCCTCCCTCAGTGTATGAGGCCTCGATTCGGAAAGCCGCAGTTACCGCTTGCGCGCGTTCGGCGGCTCACTGATTAAGTATAGGAAGCAGAATACCGAGCTGCATCCCAGAACCACCGGAGCGCCTTGGCATCGCTCCCAAGGGTCGGCGAGATCATTAGATAGTGGATAGACCGGTTGCCGCCGGTTAAGCTTGGCCCCTTACTCTTGAAGGGGATGGGTCGTTGTTCGGGTCATCAAAATGCATCGCCGCGCTCTGTCTCGTGACAGGGGCTCTGCTCCTTGCGGGTTGCGGCAAGAAGGGTCCGCTCTACTTGCCAGATACGGGGAATGCACCGGCGAGCACGACTACCGACAATGCTGCGCCATCGCACGCAACAAAGGTTCCAGCTTCGCCTTGAGCGCATTCGAATACAGGCACGGTCGGCTTTACGCCGAGGACGTGGAACTTGCCGCACTCGCGCACTCCGTCGGCACTCCG